>CAZPNN010000437.1:0-26419 GCA_964587605.1 uncultured Chromatiaceae bacterium | reverse complement strand
GATCGCGACGACCTGGCCGACGGGGGCGCGGGGCACTATGCCGACTGTGTTCGTGCGATCAAGCTTAAGAATCCCGGCACGGCAGTCGAAGCGCTCACGCCGGACTTCGCCGGCGACCTGGCTTCCGTGAACACCGTAGTCGAATCGGGCGTGGACGTGTTTGCACACAATCTGGAAACCGTGCGTCGCCTGACCCCCGAGGTTCGTGACCCTCGCGCCGGTTACGACCAGTCCCTGCGCGTGCTGGCTCGTGCGCGTGCAACGGCGTTCGCAACCGACCGCAAGGTCCTGATCAAGAGCAGCCTGATGCTGGGTCTTGGGGAAAGCCGCGACGAAGTCAGTCAGGCCATGGACGACCTCCGTGGCGCCGGCGTCGATCTGCTGACGCTTGGGCAATACCTGCGGCCCACGGCCAACCACCTGCCCGTCCGGCAGTTCATTCACCCGGACGAATTCGCCGCGTTGCGTCAGCTGGGCCTCAACAAGGGCTTTGTGGAGGTCGTGGCGGGCCCCCTGGTCCGCTCCAGCTACCGCGCTGAACGGGCGCTCGAGGGCAACAACGTCGGTCTTCCGGTCGCCTGAGCCGAGCTCCCATGGCGCAGTTCCTGCTGGACTACGGGCTGTTTCTGGCCAAAGCACTGACGGTGCTGGTGGTCATTGTCGCCGTCATCGTGCTCTCGGTCAGCATGACCCGGAAGGGCTCGCACGAGGGTGAGCTGACGGTCGAGAAACTCAATGACAAGTACCGTGACCTGCGCCTGCAGCTGGGTCAGGCGTTGCTCGGCAAGGCTGAGCGTAAAAAGGAATTGAAGCAGGAGAAAAAGCAGCGCAAGGCCGAGGAGAAGGCCCGCGAGGCCAGCGCCAAAGACGGTGGTGCCCCGGCGCGACGGCGCGTGTATGTGCTGGATTTCAAGGGTGATATCCGGGCAAGCGGTGTCGCAGCGTTGCGGGAGGAAATCAGCGCGATTCTTGGTGTCGCCACCCCGGCGGACGAAGTGGTCCTGCGCCTGGAGAACTTTGGCGGTGCCGTGCATGAGCACGGCCTGGCGGCGTCCCAGCTAAAGCGCCTGAGGGATCGCAGCATCCCGCTGACGGCAATCGTCGACAAGGGCGCAGCCAGCGGTGGCTATCTGATGGCCTGCGTGGCAAACCGGATCATCGCCGCGCCTTTTGCCGTGATCGGCTCGATCGGCGTGATTGCACAGCTGCCCAATTTTCATCGCCTGCTGGATGCGCGGGGTGTGGACTTCGAGCAGGTCACCGCGGGGAAGTACAAGCGCACCGTCACCATGTTTGGCCAGAACACTGATGCTGACCGGGCAAAACTCCGCGAGGAACTGGAAGACGTGCATGCCCTGTTCAAGCAGGTGGTGACGACCCACCGCCCGGCCCTGGATGTCGAGTCGGTGGCCACGGGGGAGCACTGGTATGGCTCCCGGGCGCTGGAGCTGAATCTGGTCGATGCTATCGAAACCAGCGATGACTACCTGCACCGGGCGGCCGAATCGGCCGACCTGTACCGGGTCAGCTACAAGACGCGGCCCACGCTGCAGCAACGGGTGCTGTCGGCGGTTCGCTCCGGAGCCGACGAAGCGGCCGCGTGGGTGTCGCAGCGCGACCAGGATTCCCGCTTTCCCTGAGCCCTGTCTGGCCGGATAATCCTGGGCCATGCCTTACCGGTTTCCCGCCTTTGTGTTGCCAGCGCTTCTGCTCCCGCTGTTCCTCGGGGCGTGCGCCTTGCCGATCGCCACCGAGTCTGAACTCGAATCGGAATCCGGCAAACAGTTTCAGGAAATGCGCGCCCAGATCCCGGCATCGACTGACGTCAGGCTCAGGTCCTATATCAACTGCGTGGCCGCGGCCATCGTCCTGCAACTGGAAAAGCCCTACTCGGATGAGGATTGGGACGTTGAGGTCTTCGACAGCGAGGACATCAACGCCTTCGCGATGCCCGGCGGCCGAATCGGCATCTTCACCGGCCTGATGCCGGTCGCGGAGAACCAGGACCAGCTTGCCGCGGTGATTGGTCACGAGGTTGCCCACGTCACCCAGCAGCACTCCCTCAAGCGGGTCAACCGGGAGATGACGACCCGGGTTGGTGTGATCGCGGGTACCGCTGTGCTCGGCGGCGGTTACGGGGTGGGCGATATCGTGGCGATGGGCGCCCAGATTGGTCTCAGCCTGCCGTTCAGCCGGGGCAACGAGACTGAAGCCGACACGGTGGGACTCAATTACATGGCGGCAGCCGGGTTCAATCCCGCCGAGAGCATCCAGTTGTGGAAGAACATGGGGAAGAAGAACAAGCTGGGTCCTCCCCAGTGGCTGTCCACCCACCCCTCGGGTGACAGCCGGATACAGGATCTGATCGAGCAGTTGCCGGACGCCCTGAAGCTTTACAATTCGGCCCAGGCCGCCGGCAAGAAGCCGGATTGCCAGAAGTGATTCACGCCGTGGCGAGCCCGCACCACCCTCAGGTGGCGCCGGTGCAACGGTAAGGAAGGACCCTGCTGATGCATACGTTGCTTCGCTCGCTGGTAGTCGTCGTCGCCCTCGGTGCTTCGGGGTGTTCACTGTTTGAGTATCCCGAGTGGGCACGCCACAAGGCCGGCGACGAGACTTCGACGAAGGTGCCTGCTGAGCTGGCACCCATCGTTAGCAACTGGTTCGAGATTGCTGCGGACAGCGATGTGGTGGGCGAGGTGCAGGTGATCCGCGCCCGTTACGAGGACACCTTCGTTGATATTGCGCGCGCCTACGATCTTGGCTACGACGAGCTCGTGCAGGCCAATCCGGGTGTGGATCCGTGGTTACCCGGCGCGGGTACGCGCATCGTATTGCCCACGCAGTTCATCCTGCCGGACGCTCCCCGCGACGGGATCGTCCTGAATATCGGTTCCAAGCGGATCTTCTACTACCCGAAGGTCGCGGCTGGCCAATCCCCGGTGGTCGTTACCCATCCGGTCGGCATCGGCCGCGAGGGATGGGGCACGCCGATTGGCTCGACCACCGTGGTGTCCAAGGTAAAGGATCCCGTATGGACGGTCCCGCCATCGATCCGCAAGGAGCACGCGGAGGCGGGCGACCCGCTCCCGGCACGGGTGCTCGCCGGGCCCGACAATCCGCTGGGCGCGTACGCGCTGCGCCTCGGTTTTCCGTCCTACCTGATCCACGGCACCAACAAGCCCTCCGGAATTGGCATGCGGGTAAGTCACGGTTGCGTGCAGCTTTTCCCTGAGGACATCGAGTCGCTGTTCAGTCAGGTTGCCGTGGGTACGCGAGTGCAGATCGTGAATGAGCCCCAGTTGCTCGGCTGGCATGCCGGCAATCTGTACCTCGAGGTTCACCCGGCCCTGGAGGACGACCGGCGCAATCTTCAGTCGGCGCTGGATGCGCGTCTGGCCAGGGAGCTGAAGCGTCGACCTCTAGCAGGACCCGGAGCAGGACCCGGAGCACGACCCGGAGCAGGGCCCGGAGCGGGCCCCGGAGCTGGCGCGGCGTCGCCGATGAAAATTGACGAGGTGCTGCTCGCCTCGACCGTTACGGAAGGCCGTGGCTTCCCGGTCCGCCTGCTGGAACCGGCGGCCGACGCGCCAAGCGTGGTTGCCCGCGCCCGGCCTGCCGTCAATGTCGTTATCCATCCCGTGGAAGCGGACGCGGCTAATGACACGGCGCCTGACGTACCGCTAGATGCTGCCAATCGGTGACGACAGCGGCCGGCCAGATGGCCGGCCAGACGGCCGAGGTGCCGCTGTTGCCAGCCTGACATTCTTCGTTCTGCTGCTGGTCACTTTCGCGTTGCAGCTGCTGCTGCCGGGCCCATCGTCTGTGCCCATAAGTCTCGCTTTCATACCCGGCGTGTTGTTCGGTGCCGTCGAACTGCCGGAAGGCCTCGCGGTGTTTCCGCCGCCGGCAACCCTGGTGACCTACCAGTTCCTGCACGGCGGCTGGTTCCACCTGGCGGGAAACCTGCTCTTCCTGTGGGTGTTCGGCCCGAAGGTAGAGAGGACACTGGGGTCTGGCAGCTGGACGACGCTGCTTCTGGTATCCGGTGTGGCGGCGGCGCTGACCGAAGCATGGTTTGATCCGTCATCGTCACTGGTCATGGTTGGCGCCAGCGGCAGCATCTCGGGAATTCTGGGCGCGTACCTGTACCTGCATCCGCGCGCCGAGATCCGGACGGTGATTCCAGTCGGCCTCATGCTCCGCGTCGTGCAGCTTCCGGCGTGGGTGGTTCTCGTCGTGTGGTTTGTCGTGCAGTTGCTCTACACCAGCCTGACGGAGGTGGCGCAGGGTGGTGTTGCGTTCCGGGCTCACATTGGCGGCTTTGCGTGCGGCTTGCTGCTGGCACCGGTGCTACACTCCTTTGCGTTGTTGTCTGCGGATGCGCGCCCCGTTGCCCGAACTCGGAGGAGCCGGGATTCGAGTCATTGAATCTCCTGCCGGTGAGGAGCCGATTCCGCTCCGCCGCGAAACTGTCACCGCCTTCGTCGGCCCGGCCCCCCGCGGTCCTGCCAACATCCCCGTCATCATCGAGAGCGTGGCTGAGTTTCGCCGTCGTTTCGGCTCGCCGGCAGAACGCAGCCGCCTCGAGTGGATCTTGAGCCAGTTCTTCGACAACGGCGGCCGGAGCGCCGTCGTTGTGCGGGTGCCGCGCTCCGGTGCGGCAACCCGGATCGTGCTGCCGGGTCCTGGCGGCACGCTGGATCTGGAAGCCGTCAACCCGGGCCCGCTGGAATACCTGCGCGCGGCGGTGGACTACGACGGTATTCCGGTGGGGGACCTCTGGCGTTTCAACCTCACCGTGCAGCGAATTCGTTCGCGGGCGAATCCACTGGTCGAGGAGCAGGAGAGCTGGCGGGCCGTCACCGTAGTCCTGGACGAAGAGGCCTACATCGGCGAGCTGCTGGCCGGTTCTGACCTCGTTCGCCTGAGCGGCGAACCACCCCGCGCGCGGCCCTACGTGACGCCCGGTGCAGCGGGCATCGGCCCTGTCGGCTATGTACACGGCCGGGGAGACTGGCGATCCGCCGCCCCGCCCAGCGACTATGACCTGATCGGTTCCGCCGAAGACTCTACCGGCATGCATGCTCTCGAACAGGTGGCCAATGTGGATCTGGTTTGCCTGCTCTCCGGCGCCCCCAGGGCCGACGTCGGTCCCGTCGGGATATTCGCCGCCGAGCGCTACTGCGCGCGACGCAATGCGATCCTGCTGCTCGATCCGCCGGCACACTGGTCGCGAGTGGAGGATGTGGCGCGCAGTCAGCGCGAGTCGGTATTTGCCAGTCCGAACGTCATCACCTACTTTCCCCGGCTGGCTGAGCTGGCCGCCGACGGCAAGCGGTTGCGTACCTTAAGCGCACTCGGGGCGATTGCGGGCATGCTGGCGTCGCAGAGCCCTTCAGATACGCCGCTGCTGCGTTCGAAGGCGCGGGTTGCGATGGAGCCTGATGCGGAAGAGGCCGCGATGCTGGCTCGCCGCGGCGTGAATGTGCTGCGTGCGGCCACGCCCGGCTTCATCTCGTTCAACGGGGACGTCACCTTGGCCCGCCAGCACGGGACGCGTCGCGAGTGGGAACAGTTGAGTGTGCGTAAGCGAGCGGTAATGACCGCGAGCACGATTGCCCGCAGCACGCGCTGGGCAGTCGTCCAGAAGCCGGATGCAGAAACCTGGGGTGCGGTCGCGAAGCAGGTGGGCCGCTACCTCGCAGAATCAGCCGCGGCCGGCTTCCTCGCTGGCAGCGCCAGCGAGGAAGCCTTCTACGTGAAGTGTGATCAGGACACCAACGCGCGTTGCCCCGGCCTGTCGTTTGTTGTCGGCCTGGCGCTGACCCGGCCGGGGGACTTTGCCGCCTTTCGATTCGATCACGACGCCGCTGACTGCCGCATCACCGAGATTAGCTGGCAACCCGATCAAGGTATTGCCGGCTGAATTAAGTCGCACTGTCGGCCCGTGACAGGGATCACGCTGAAAGGAAACCTTCAGCGGTATAAACGTGCACATGGAGGCCTCCGAATCTGAATCCGGCGTCATTCCGGTGCCGAGTCTCCAGGAGTTTTTCCGCAACTCCGTCGACGCCGCCATGGCCGCGAACAAGGTCGCTGTCGAGGATCACACGGCGCATTACGTGGTGAACCTCCTGACGCTGTTCGCCCGATCCGAAGCGTTGCACGATCAGGCCGATTGCGGACCGGGACTGAAACCGCTTGCCCTGATGCTGGCCGACGCCGCCGACGCTGATTCTGGCGACAGCCGGAATTCGGCCCTGAAACGCCTCGGTGATGTGGCGCTGTTCGTCGCCGGATTCATGGCTGAGGGCCTGGATCGCAAAGCCGTTGGCATTGGCTACTACGTGCGGATGGGGGGTGGCGCCTACCGGACCCTGTCGACGACTTTGCCCCCGAATCCGCGCGGCAGGGCCTTTGCACCGGTTTTCGCCGAACTCGGCTCCAAGTTTGCAGATGTCGTCGACGTACTGAACGAGGTTCGGCACGCGGGCAGTTCCGTACGGGACAGGGACGTCCTTCGGCTCTATGAGTCGTGGCTGACGACGGGCAGCCGGCGGGCCGAACGCCTGCTCCGTCAGCTCGGCATCCACCCGCACCAGCAACCCGGCAGCGTCCGGGAGCACTAGATTGTGACTGCCGCATTTCCGGAATTGCTCCGGGCAATGCAAGGCCAGCTCGACCGGCTTTACGACACCGGGCTTCCGCAGGATGTACGGGACTACCTCGTTACTGACCGCGACATTCTCGCCGCGTTGATCGCAGGTTCCCCGGGTCGGGTGAGCGATGAGCAACTCATCGTCATTGAAGGCGACGGTGCGGTCGATCTTGCCCTGTTTGTCGATCACGGTGTTCTCGCGCGGCTGGCCGCCGCCGATCCCCGCGAGCATCTTTCCGGTGCGAACCTGCCGGATTTCTGGACGGTGCTTGAGGGGGTGAGCCATTTTCACTACCTCGCGTGGAACGCCGGCTTCGACAAGCCCGTTACGTTGCTCGAACTCGAAATGCAGGCCGAGGTGGACAAATACGTCAGCACACGCCTGCTTCTCCAGAATCTGCCGGCGACTACCCTCGGCAAGCCATTGCTGACTCGCCTGTTCGATGATCCCGCATTCGATCCGCGACTCGATCCAGAGGAGATGGATCGCTATCAGGCAGCGACGGCGCTCGCCAGCCGCTACTGCGCGGCTCTCGAATCGCGTTTTCCGACGATGTCGTTCACGCCAGACCTGCTCCGCGAGCTCCGAACCTTCTACCGCCTGCCGCAGACCGCCAAGATCGCGCGCATTCGCGACCATGCTTTTGCCTGAGCGGCGCAGCTTCCGCTAAGCTCGCAGTCGATCTTTGGCTACGCGGAGCAAAGCCATGCGCCAGTCATTCGCCGCCTTCCTCACCCTCGGACTGATCCTGACGGCTGGCGTAAGCCCGGCGGCGGAGGGCGTGGATCCCGCGCTGTCGGCCGTGATCGCCGGTGACCACCGGTCCGAGGCCAACAAGGCGCGGGACCTGTTCCGGCACCCGGCCGAGACGCTGACCTTTTTCGGCCTGAAGGCCAATATGACGGTGGTGGAAGTCTGGCCATCAACTGGCTGGTATTCGGAAATCCTCGGACCCTACCTCAGCAAGGGCGGCAAGTACTACGCGGCCGGCTGGGATCCCGAGTCGAAGATTGAATTCGTCCAGCGCGGCATCAAGGCGTTCGGCGACAAGCTGGCTGCCAGTCCGGATCTGTACGCCGGTGCGGAAATGACCGTGTTGTCGTTCCCGGACAAGACTGTCATCGCGCCCGCGGGCACGGCTGACATGGTGCTGACCTTCCGCAACATTCACAACTGGATGGGCGGCGGCAACGCCGAGAAGGCCTTCGCCGCCATGTACGCCGCACTGAAGCCGGGTGGTGTTCTCGGTGTCGTTGAGCATCGGGCCAGGACCGACGTGCCGCAGGATCCGAAAGCGGCGTCCGGTTACGTGCGCGAGGACTACGCGATTGAACTGGCGAAGAAGGCCGGCTTCGTGCTCGAGGCCAGTTCCGATGTCAACGCCAATCCGAAGGACACAAAGGACTACGCGAAGGGCGTGTGGACCCTGCCGCCGACATACCGGGAAGGCGAGAAGGACAAGGACAAGTACACCGCGATTGGCGAGAGTGATCGCTTCACGTTGCGCTTTCGCAAGCCTTTGTAACTGCATTTACCGCTTTGTATTGACAACGTCAGTACATTTACGTAGGCTGCCAAAGCATAGGAGAACGCCTATGGCACGCTCGCTGCGTAAAGAAGACACCATTCAGATTCGGACCTCGGCTGCCACCAAGGCAGTCTTGAACCGGGCGGCCGCGCTGCGGGGTCAAAAGCTTTCCGAATTCATGCTGGACAGTGCTCGTCGTCATGCTGAAGAAGCTGTTCTGGACCAGCGGGCGTTTTTTCTCGATCCCAAGGCTCATAAGAAGTTTCTGGCTATGCTCGATGCGCCGGCTAAGCCGAGCGCGAAACTGAGAGCTATCATGAAACGTAAAGCGGCTTGGGAAGCCTGACCTGGGAAGCCTGAGAGGGACCACAGGGCGAGTTGATGATCACTCTATCCGGAGGGGTATTACCCCCGGAGCCCTTGCAGTCTCACCACGACCTTTCGTCCTTTCAAAACGGCAAATATCCTTCGCTCGACAACTGGCTTCGGAATCGCGCTCCTGCGAGTGAGGGCTTATCGGCGCGAACGTACGTCGTTTGTGCAGGCAACGTGACGAATCGTGTTGTGGCTTATTACGCGATTTCCACGGCCATGGAACAGCGTATCGCGCTTCCTGGCGCCAAACTAAGGCGCGGGATGCCTGAACAGGTTCCATTGCTACTAATCGGCCGGCTGGCGATCGACGAGGATTATCAGGGCAAAGGACTGGGCACCGATTTGCTCAGGGACGCTTTGCGGCGCTGTCTCGCTGCTGCCGATATAGTGGGCGCGCGGGGAGTTGTCGCTCACGCCATCGATGAAGACGCCATGGGCTTCTATGCACATCACGGCTTTCTTCCGTGTCCACTAGGCGAACGCGTCATGCTGATGCCAATCGAAACTGTGCGCGCCCTGCTTCCCCGGGCCCCTCTCAGCACCGGTTCTGGTGACGAACCGTAAGATGACGGCCATCGCAGCCGAAGCGGCCTGGTATGTCTACATGGTCCGCTGCAAGGACCAGTCGCTCTATACCGGTATCGCCAGGGACGTCAGCCAGCGCATCGCCCAGCACAATGCGGGCGCCGGCGCGGCCTACACCCGGGCCCGGCGTCCGGTTACTCTGGTGCATCAGGAGCTGGCCACGGATCGTGGTGCGGCACTTCGGCGGGAGGCTGCGATCAAGCGGCTGCCCGTGGCGGCAAAACGTGTTTTGGCAGGGGGCTGAATGTTTGCAAATTCTGTTGTTACCCGAACGGGCCAGTTCTGGAAGCTGGCAGTGGCAATCGTGCTGATGCTTGTCGGAAGCTTTGCGCCGTTGTGGGAAGGGTTCCGCATCTCATGGACGCTAGGCACGATCCTGGTCGTCGTGGGCTACGCCTTCGGAGTCTGGTACATCGTCTGTCCGAAGTGCAGCAACCGCTGGTTCTGGTCGGCCGCACTGGATGCCCGGCTCTACGGTCCGTTGCTGAAGGCACCGGAGTGCCCGGTCTGCAAGCAGGGATTCGACGCGACGTAGCCCTCGGGCGACGCGCTTACCAAGCGCTGCCACAGGTCACGTGCATCGGGCACGAAAATCTTCGTAGGCGCGCAGCACCTGATCCGGGGCCTCGATTTGCGGATAGTGGCCCACGCCCGGCAGCTCAACGACATCGGGTTGCGGCACCAGCTGCCGGTAGCGGTCGGCAATGGACGTGCCTGCAATCGGATCCTCGGTGCCGACAATCAGCCGTAGCGGTACCGCCGTGGTCTGCAGGGCGCCGACCCAGCGCGGGCGCATCGGCCGCCGCTCCAGCCGGTACCGGCTGACGGTGGCCAGCACCGCGCGGCCGTTACCGTGAGTGACGAGCGCCCACAGCCCATCCAGTTCCTCCCGGGTTGGCGGGCGCTGGCGGGCGAAAATCCGCCGCATGCTCACGGCGAAGGTGGCGCGGGTGGAAAGCCGCGCGACCAGCGGCCCCGCGGCCGACGACAGCAGCCGCTGGATCAGCAGCGGCCGGTGCGCCTCTGGAAAAATACCGCCATTCAGCAGGCAGACGCTGTGCAGTTTCGGCGCAGCGGAATTCCGGGCCAGCAACTCCTGCGCCACCGTGTCGCCATAGTCATGGGCCAGCACGTGGTAGTCAGTGACCGATTCAGCGCGGAGGAATGCTTCGATCAGGTCAGCCTGGTTCGCGAGGGGGTAGGCGTGGTTGCGTGGTTTCGCGGAAAATCCAAAGCCGAGCATGTCCAGGGTAAGTACGCGCCAGCGGGCCGCCAGCGCCTCCCAGACCGGGGCGTAGTCCCAGGAGGCAGTGGGAAAGCCGTGTATCAGCAGCAGCACAGGCGCCGTCGGGGCGCCTGCCCGCCGCACGAAGAGGTCATTGCCCAGCCAGGTAAATGAGTCGCCGCTGCGACGCCAGTGTTCGAGCGAATCCGCCATGGCCCGATTATGCCGCTACCCGGCTCCCACGCTCTTCCGCTGCCGGAGGATGAACTCGCGGTCGAGGTGTTTGCCCACCGGGAAATCGTACTCGCCAATTTTTTCGAAGCCGTAGCGGCCATAGAGGCGCTGGGCGCCATAATTCTCTGACCATACTCCGACGTAAAGCGGCGAGTGGCCCTGCGCGGCCAGCCAGTCGAGCGTCGTGACCAGCAGCCGTGTGCCAAGCCCCTCACGTTGGACTGTACCCCGTAGATACAGATGGCGAATTTCACCGGCGTTTTTCTCGAGGTTCGGGACCGGGAGCTTGCAGGGTCCTGCTGTCGCGAAGCCGACGAGCGCACTCGCCGCGTTTTGGCCGGCCCAGACAGCCACGCGAGCGTCCTCAAGCAGGCGTTGGTAAGCCTCGGCCGATTGCGATTCTTCCTGGAACACCGCCAGGTCCTCGGGCCTGTAGAGGTGTCCGAAGGTTTCGTCGAAGGTGTCCCGGGCGAGCGCTGACAGTGCGCTGGCGTCAGCCGGGGTCAGGCGCCTGATCGCGATACCGGATAAATTTCCCACGCGTCAGCCTCCGGAATTCGACAGGAACAGCCGGTAGGCCGCATTGCCGCTCTCGTCCCAGAACTCGTAGCCGGTGGACTGCAGGTGGGCAAGAAACGCCGGCATGTCGGCATCTGGCACCTGAATGCCCGCCAGCACCCGGCCGTAGTCCGAGCCCGGGTTCGTGTAGTGGAAGAGACTGATGTTCCAGCGACTCCCGAAGGCCCGGAGAAACTCGCGCAGGGCGCCGGGGCGCTCCGGGAACTGCAGGCGATACAGGCGCTCGTCCTTAAGCCCGGGGGCGAGCCCGCCCACCATGTGCCGGAGGTGCAGCTTCGCCACCTCGTCGTCGCTCAAGTCGGACACCGGGTAGTCGAGTTTCTCGAGGCTGGCGATGATCTGTGCGCGTTCCTCCAGGCCGCCGGTGAGGCCGACGCCGACGAAGATGCGCGCCTGCGCTGAATCGCTGTACCGGTAATTGAATTCCGTGATGTAGCGATTGCCGATGGTCTCGCAAAAGGTGCGGAAGCTGCCGGGCCGCTCCGGAATCTGCACGGCGAGCAGCGCCTCCCGATGCTCGCCGATCCCGGCCCGCTCGGCGATATAGCGCAGCCGGTCGAAGTTCATGTTGGCGCCACTGTTGACCGCCACCAGGGTCTGACCCCGGTAACCCGTGGCCGCCACGTAGCGCTTGATCCCGGCGACGGCCAGGGCACCGGCTGGCTCGATGATGGCGCGGGTGTCCTCGAACACGTCGCGAATCGCCGCGCAGATCTCGTCATTGCTGACCAGAATGATTTCGTCGACCACCTCGCGGCAGATCCGGAAGGTCTCGGCGCCGGCCTCACGCACGGCGACTCCGTCGACAAAGATACCGACGCGTTCCAGGCGGACCGGCCGCCCGGCGGCGAGCGCCGTGTGCATCGTCGGCGATTCCTCGGGTTCAACGCCGATCACCCGGATCTCCGGGTACAGGGCCTTCACGTACAGCCCGATGCCGCTGATCAGGCCACCACCGCCGACCGGAACGAATATCGCGTCAATTGAGCCACGATGCTGGCGCAGGATCTCCATGCCCACCGTTCCCTGGCCGGCAATCACGGCGGGATCATCGAACGGGTGGACGAAGGTCAGCCCCTCGGCTGTCACAAGTTCCTGGGACCGGGCATAGGCGTCGTCATAGGTGATGCCGTGCAGGACGACCTCGGCGCCGAGGGCGCGGACGGCCTCGACCTTGATCGTGGGGGTGGTCACCGGCATCACCACCACGACACGCACGCCGATGGCCTTGCCAGCCAGAGCGACGCCCTGGCCATGATTGCCCGCCGAGCTGCAGATGACGCCTGCGGCGCGCTCCCCGGGCGACAACTGAGACAGCTTGTTGTACGCGCCGCGCAACTTGTATGAGAAGACCGGCTGCAGGTCCTCGCGTTTCATAAGGACCCGGTTGCCGAGGCGCAAAGTCAGGCGCGGCGCCGGTTCCAGCGGCGTCTCGATGGCGACATCGTAGACGCGCGCCTTCAGGATTTGTTCCAGGTAGTCGGAGATCATGGCGCGGAGGTTAGCCCAGTGCCGGGTTCCCGGGAATACCGCCAGCCGGTTGCCCGTCATGACGGGGCTGGCGCCCCCTTGGTGGTGTTGCACCTGTTGCTATATTCTCGATGGCAATTCGCGATCGCCGTCGCTTCATCGTTCAGGAGTCCAGCAGATGTCAGAGAAAGCCGTTGACCTCGGTCAGATCCGCGGCGATTGGGATTTTCACGCCCGCTACGTTACAAACGCCATGGAGCAGACGCTCAAGCGCTCGAACAAGTACTGGCGGGCGCTGAAATCGAAATCGCCAGCCTCAGGCCAGGTACCGGTTGATACGCAGCTGATGGAGGAGTTCATCGAGAGCTGCAGCCAGACGCGGGCGCTCTGCGATGACTTCCTGCTGCTCGCCGACATCAAGCCAAAGGCTTCCAGGCGCAAGGCTGCCGGCAAGAAGCGCAAGCCCGCCCGCAAGAAGTAGGCGGCAAGCTCACCGATCGAGGAGAAATAGTGTGCGTCCCCACGTTGAACTGATTCAGGAAGCCGACCTCGTCTGGCACGAGGCGGAGTTATCGCGCGGCAGCGGCAAGGCCCGCCAGAGGAACCTGTCGTACGACGAAGAGTGCGGCTCTGCATCCACACGGATCGTCTTCGACAAGGCCTGGAGCCGGGCAGCTGGTTATCACCACGCCGATGTCGAGTGGTACGTGATGGCGGGAGCTGTGAAGGTCGGTGGCCGGATCATCAGCAAGGGCGGTTATCTCCGTGCGCCGGCCGGGCTGTGCATTCCCGCCATGGAAGTTGCGGCGGGCACCGACGTGCTGCTCTTTCGCGAATACGGCGACTGGGGTTTTTCCGTTTCCTCAAAGGATCGCGCCCGCTTCGTACCACGCGGGGGTAACACCGGGTCCAGCGAGCGCGGTGAACTGACTATCGTCGACTCAGGCCGCATGGAGTGGATGCCCAACGCCTACGAAGGGGATACCCAGCGCTTTCTCAAGCTGAAGCTGCTGTATCACGATCCTGCGCCGGCCGACGACAGCACCAAGGGCTTCGTGACCATGCTGGCCTGGGCGCCGCCGGGCTGGTCGGATGATCGCATGGTTCACCACCCGGTGTTCGAGGAGGCCTACAGTCTCGACGGCCACCTCGTTTACAACTTTGGCACGCTGGACGCCGGAACGTATTTCTTCCGCCCGGCCATGGTCAAGCACGGTCACTTCATCGCCGGCGAAGAGCGCGGCTGGACCGGATTTTTCCGTCTCGATGGCACGCTCGTGAACTGGATCACGGTGAACGAGCGGGTGGTGGCCGAGGGCACTGCCATCAACTACGACCCGAAGACCCAGGCTTCCATAGTCAGCGGAATTCCGGTTCGTTCCCGGTCGACTGGCAAGTGGGATCTCGACGGCCAGTAAGCGGTGCCCTTACAGCTGTGAGTTGAGCCGCAGCTTCGAGTGCCGGATTCCGTAAAGGAAGTAGACGGCAATGCCGCCCGCCAGGTAGACCAGGAAGAAATTCCGGGTCGCCACGCTGGCCATCAGCGACATCAGCAGGAACAGGCACATGACTGCCCCCAGGATCGGCGTCGCCGGGTACAGCGGCGTCCGAAACGGGCGCTTGAGGCCTGGCGAGGTCACCCTGAGGTACAGCACGGTCAGGCAGACGATCGCGAAGGCGGCGAGCGAGCCGACGTTGGCGAGGTTGGCCAGCGCATCGAGCGACATGAACCCGGCGGCCGCCGAGGCGAGAGCGCCGACGACCAGCGTGTTGATCCACGGCGTCCGGAACCGCGGATGGACGGCAGCGAGCGGAGAGGGCAGCAAGCCGTCCCGGGCCATGGAGTAAAAGATCCGGGTCTGCCCGTACAGCAGTACGAGCATTACCGAAGACAATCCGGCGATCGCGCCGATTTTCACCAGCACGGCAAACCAGGGCAGGCCGATCTGGTTTACGGCCTTGGCGATTGGCGCCGGGTCGTCGAGATCGGTGTACGGGACGATGCCGACGAGCACGGCGGCGGTGAGGATGTACAGGACGGTGCAGATCATCAGCGAGCCGAGAATGCCGATGGGAATGTCCCGCGCCGGATTTTTCGATTCCGCGCCGGCCGTCGACACCGCCTCGAAGCCGATGTACGCAAAGAAGATGGTCGCCGCTCCGCCAATCAGGCCGCCGATGCCGTAGCGGGAGTTGTTCTGGGCCGTCACCACATCGGTCAGCGCCCGCCAGATATCGGGCCAGAGCCCGCGCGGCGTTCCCTCTGGCGGCGGTGGAATTTCCGCCGGGATCAGCGGCGTCCAGTTCTGCGGGTCGACATAAAAACTGCCGATGGCGATGAAGGCGAGAACCACGGACAACTTGATGACGACGACGATATTGTTGACGGTCGCCGACTCGGACACGCCGACCACCAGCAGCGCCGTAACGGCCATGATCACGAGTACGGCCGGCAGGTTGACGATGCCGGTCCCCACCACGGCGCCGGCCACCTTGACCTCAACGCCGGGGGCCGCAGTGAGCGCCGGCGGGAGGTGAACGCTGATGTCGTGGAGGAGGCTGACGAGGTAGCTAGACCAGCCGACCGCGACTGTCGAGGCGGTGAGGCCGTACTCGAGGATCAGCAGCAGTCCCATCACCCAGGCCGCCAGCTCGCCCATCGAGGCATAGGAGTAAGAATAGGCGGAGCCCGACACCGGCAGCATCGACGCCAGTTCCGCGTAGCAGAGCGCGACGAAGGCGCACAGCACGCCCGTGATCACGAACGAAATCACGATGCCCGGCCCGGCAAAAGCCGCTGCCGCCCGGCCCGTCAGCACGAAGATGCCCGTGCCGATGATGCAGCCGATGCCGAGTGAAACCAGGTTGAACGCGTTGAGGCTGCGCTTGAGTTCGCCCTGCTCGTGCTCCGCGTGCATCTGGGCGACAGACTTGCGCATGAAGATCCGGCGCAGGCCGGTGACGGGTGCTTTAGCCATGAGATCTCCTGACGGCGTCATTCTAAGGCCACACCATGCGCGGTAGCACTACTCAGCCGCGATTTCAAGCAGGGTTCTCAGCACCGGGCGGATCCCTTCCGCCTTGTCCGGCAGCCAGGCGCTGGTGGTCTCGTCCATGTAGCTGCGCTGGGCCAGTTCCAGTTGTACCGCATCGATGCCGCTGTCCGGGTCGCCGTAGGTGCGGGTGATGTAGCCGCCCTTGAAGCGCCCGTCGAGAACCGCCGTACATTGCGGGAGGCCGAGCGCGTAACCGAGCAGGCGCGCGGCCAGGCCATCATCGCAGGAGCGCCCGTCGTTGGTGCCGAAGTTCAGCACCGGCAGATCGCCGGCGAACAGGCGTGGCACCTGGCTCCTGATCGAATGGGCATCCCACAGCACCGCGGAGCCGTAGCGTGAGCGCAGCGCGTTGAGCTCCGCCTGCAGGCGAGCGTGGTACGGCTGCCAGTAGCGGGCGATGCGGTCCGTGACATCCGTGGCATCCGGCGACCGCCAGATCGGCTGACCGGCGAAAGTCTCGACCGGGCAGATACCGGATCCCGCCAGGCCCGGGTAGAGGGGCGAGTCGTCGGTAGGGCGATTGAGATCGACGACGTAACGCGAATGGGTGGCGATGAGCACGGTAGCGCCCATGTCTTCCAGGAAATCGTACAGCCTGTCGACGTGCCAGTCGGTGTCGGGCAGCGCCCGCGCGTGGTCCGTCAACTGCGAGCCGACCCCGGGCGGCAGGAACGTGCCCGAATGCGGAATGCTCACGAGGAGGCGCGTGCGGCCGGGAATCAGCCGGTAGAGGTCCATTCAGCGCGTCCCGGATGGCAGGATCGTGACTACCGGCCCGACGAACCGGCCGTCCAGGACCATCTTCTGCAGTTTCTGGATGTCGCCCGACAGCGGCCGGTCGCGCTCGAACCGGGCACTTGCCGCGCGGACGCTGGCCAATACGGCCTCGAGCGGCGCTGAACTCCGCTGCGGCCGGTGGAACTAGACGCCCTGGGAGGCCGCCAGCAGTTCGATCGCAACAATTCCGGCCGTGTTTTCGGCCATTCGGTGGAGGCGCAACGCCGCCGTCGTCGCCATGCTGACGTGGTCCTCCTGGTTGGCTGAGGTCGGCAGGCTGTCGACGCTGGCCGGATGCGCCAGCGACTTGTTTTCCGAGGCAAGCGCGGCTGCCGTGACCTGCGCCACCATGAACCCGGAATTGAGCCCGCTGTGTTCCACCAGGAACGGCGGCAGGCCGCTCATTCGCGTGTCGATCAGCAGCGCGATGCGCCGCTCGGACAGCGCGCCAATCTCGGCGATGGCGGTCGCCAGGTAGTCGCAAACGAGCGCCACGGGCTCCGCGTGAAAATTGCCACCTGACAGGATGGCGCCGTCATCACTGAAGACCAGCGGGTTGTCGGTGACGGCGCGAGCCTCGACGAGGAGGATGTCGGCGACGTGCCGGATAGCCTGCAGGCATGCGCCCATCACCTGGGGCTGGCAGCGCAGGCTGTAGGGATCCTGCACGCGCTCGCACTGGCTGTGCGAGGCGCGAATCTGGCTGCCGGCGATCAGTTCCCGGAAAATGCGCGCGACATCGATCTGCCCCTGGTGGCCGCGCACCTTGCTCACGCGCGCGTCGAAGGGCGTGTCGCTGCCGCGCGCAGCGTCGATCGACAAGGCACCCGCGAGGCAGGCGGCCGCGAAGACCTTCTCCACCTGGAACAGGGCACCGAGCGCTACCGCCGTGGAAACCTGCGTGCCATTGAGAAGCGCCAGGCCTTCCTTCGGCTGCAGGGTCACGGGTACGAGACCGGCGAGTCGCAGCGCTTCGACTGCGTCGTGTTCCTTCCCCGCGTGCCGCGCCCGGCCCACCCCGAGCAGTACGGCGGACAGGTGGGCAAGCGGCGCAAGGTCGCCCGACGCGCCGACCGAGCCGCGCGATGGAACGCAGGGGTAGACCTCGTGATTCAGGAGCTTCGACAGCGCGACGATGACCCGCGGCGTAACGCCCGAGTAACCCTGGGCAAGACCCAGGATCTTGAGCACCAGGATGAGCCGAACGGTGCGGTCTTCGAGATTCTCGCCGATTCCGGCGCAATGCGAGAGGATCAGGTTTTCCTGCAGCTCCTGAAGCTGGTGGTCCGGGATGCGCACATTGGCGAGCATGCCGAAGCCCGTGTTGATCCCGTAGATGGGCTGTTCGGCGGCGAGTGCTGCGCTGACGGCTTGCTGGCTTTCGCGCACACGGGCCAGCGTAGGCTCGTCGAGGGTCATGTGCGCAGGGCCGTGCCAGATGTCCCGTAGCTGCGCCAGGCTCAACTCGGCGGCTCGGGCGGAAACCGGCGTACTCATGTCGGCGTACTACTGTCGGCGTGCTCATGGCGGTGCTCCTCACCCGGTGATCATCGGTAACTTCAGTCCGCACTCCCGGGCGTGCCCGATAGCTGTCTCGTAGCCCGCATCGGCATGGCGCATGACACCGGTAGCCGGGTCATTCCACAGGACCCGCTCGATACGCCGGGCCGCTGCCGCGCTGCCGTCACACACAATGACCACGCCGGCGTGCTGCGCAAAGCCCATGCCGACACCGCCGCCGTGGTGGAACGAAACCCAGGTGGCGCCGCTTGCCGTGTTGAGCAGCGCGTTCAGTATCGGCCAGTCCGAGACGGCGTCCGACCCGTCGCGCATGGCTTCGGTCTCGCGATTGGGGCTGGCCACCGATCCTGAGTCCAGGTGATCGCGGCCGATGACGATGGGGGCCCGAAGTTCGCCGCTCGCGACCATGTCGTTGAAGGCGAGCCCGAGGCGGTGGCGCTCGCCAAGCCCGACCCAGCAGATCCGGGCCGGCAGTCCCTGGAAGCGGATGCGGCTGCTCGCCATGTCGAGCCAGCGGTGCAGGCCCGTATTGTCCGGGATCAGTTCCTTCACCTTGCGATCGGTGGCGTGAATGTCTTCCGGGTCGCCCGAGAGCGCGACCCAGCGAAACGGGCCGATGCCGCGGCAGAACAGGGGCCGGATGTACGCCGGCACGAACCCGGGGAAATCGAAGGCGTTCAGCACGCCCTCGTCGAACGCGACCTGGCGGATGTTGTTGCCGTAGTCGAACACGGGAATGCCCTGGGCCTTGAACGCGAGCATGGCACGCACGTGATTTGCAATGGAGGCTCGCGCGGCTTTCGCCACGCCCTGCGGGTCACGCTCCTGGGCCTCGCGCCAGCGCGACACGGTCCAGCCCTCGGGCAGGTAGCCATGCACCGGATCGTGGGCAGAGGTCTGATCGGTGACGACGTCGGGCCGCACACCACGCTGCAGGAGTTCCGGGAGAATCTCCGCGGCGTTGCCCAGCAACCCGACGGACACGGGCCGGCCCGTGCGTGCTGCCTCGTCGATGAGGCCAAGTGCCTCGCCGAGATCGCCGGCGCGCCGGTCGAGGTAGCCTGAGGCCAGGCGCTTCTCGATACGGTCGGCCTGGCACTCGATCGCCAGCATGGAGAGACTCGCCATGCTGGCCGCGAGCGGCTGCGCCCCACCCATGCCGCCCAGACCCGCGGTCAGGATCCACTTCCCGGTGTGCGAAGCGCCGAAGTGCTGGCGTGCCATCTCCACAAAGGTTTCGTAAGTCCCCTGCACGATTCCCTGGCTGCCGATATAGATCCAGGAACCTGCGGTCATCTGGCCGAACATCATCAGGCCTTTGCGGTCCAGCTCGTTGAAGTGCTCCCAGGTAGCCCAGTGGGGCACGAGATTGGAGTTGGCCAGCAGCACCCGCGGGGCATCGACGTGGGTGCGGAACACACCGACGGGCTTGCCGGACTGGATCAGCAGGGTTTCGTCGTCGCCGAGTTCGCGCAGCGTCTCGATGATGCGGTCGAAGCACTCCCAGTTGCGCGCGGCCCGGCCAATTCCGCCATACACCACCAGTTCCTCCGGATGCTCGGCGACTTCCGGGTCGAGATTGTTCATCAGCATGCGCAGGGCCGCTTCCGTTAGCCAGCTTTTGGCCGACAGCACGGTGCCCCGGGGGGCGCGTATAACCCGGTCGCTGTGTCTGTTCATCGGGATCCTTTCCGCGCGCGGTCATTGCCGGGATGTCTGCGGCCCGTCGGGCCTTCCTCCGGCTGCGAGCCGGCCGTCAGTTCGTACCGAGCGCCCGGGTGATAGAGCTGCGCGATGCTCACCGGCTGGCCGCCGGACCAGGTACGCCGGTAGATCACGAGACAGGGTTCGTCCGCCGCCATCTTCAGCAAGCCGCGAATGCGCTGCGCTGGAGCCTCGGCGCGAATGACGTGCTCGACGGTCTGCAACGGTGCCACGCGTGAGAGGTATTCATTGGGCGTGATCCGGGAGAAATCCTGGTCGAGATAACCCGGCGCGGCGTGGGCCGATACGTGGCGGTCCTCCGCCTGGATCGGCAGGTCATTCTCGAAGTGGATGATGAGTGAATGGAACAGCGCCCCGCCGGGCCGCAGCTGGAGGCGGGCGGCGGTGTCGCGCGTGGCCACCGCCTTCTCCAACAGCACCACCCGGGCCCGATGCATGTGACCACGGTCGCGGATTTCATCCGCGATGTTGCGTACGTCCAGCGCGTGCGATCGGGAATGCGCGTCTGCAACGAAGGTCCCGACGCCAGCCTGGCGCACCACGATACCGTCGCTGGCCAGCTCGCACAGCGCGCGGTTCGCCGTCATCCGGGAGACGCCAAAGCGGCGCACCAGCTCCAGTTCTGACGGGGCCCGGTCACCGGGATGCAGCTCTCCTGCCTGGATGCTGCCGACGATGTACGCCTTCAGTTGCTGGTAGCGCGGGATCGTCGGATCGGCGGGTACTGTGTTTATGCCCGGGGTCATGCGTTTCACGTCAGCCTGGCGGGTGAAGTTTATGCATGACGTCGGCAAATTCAGCGGCCGCCGTGCCGGCCAGTGCGTGGCGCCCGTCGCGGACAACCTGTTTCCCGGCCACCAGCACGCTGGTCACCAGCGGCCGGTTGCCGGAAAAAACCACGCAGTCGAGCAGTTCGTCGCCGTCACTTGCGACGAGCAATGGGTGGCTGGCATCCAGTTCCACCAGGTCGGCCGCGTAGTCCGCCGCGATGCTGCCAGTTTTCTGGCCGAGTGCCTGGCTGCCGCCGGTCAGCGCGGCCCGGAACAGGCGCGCGCCGCTGTTCGGCTCCGTCGCGCTGGCCGCGATGTTGCGGCGCCCGTGCAGCAGGCGTTGGCCGTACTCGAGCCAGCGGAGTTCTTCCGTCGGGCTAACGGAGACATGGCTGTCCGAGCCGATGCCGATACGGCCGCCGGCTGCCAGGAACTCTGCAAGTGGAAACAGGCCATCGCCGAGATTGGCTTCGGTGGTGGGGCAGAGGCCGACCACCGCGCCCGTTGCTGCCAGGGAACGGATCTCGGTTTCGTTCATGTGCGTTGCGTGGACGAGGCACCAGTGCTCGTCGACGAGGCCGCGCTCCAGCAGCCACTCCACCGGCCGCCGGCCCGACCAGGCCTCGCACTCATGTACTTCCTGAAGTTGCTCGGCGACGTGGATATGCACAGGGCTGTCCGGGGCGGCACTGGCCCGCCACGCGAGTACCTCGTCGATAGCTTCGGGCGCTACTGCGCGCAGGCTGTGGAAGGCCACGCCGATGCGCGTCGTGGAGTTTTCCTCCAGGCGCAGCGTGTCGAGGAGCGCGAGGTAGTCGCGAATCGTGTGGGTGAACGCCGCCTGCGACGGCTCGGGAGGCTGGGCACCGAAACCGCCCTGCATGTAGAGCACCGGCAGGAGAGTCAGCCGGATCCCGGCGGCCGTCGCCGCACGGATCAGGGCGCGGCTCGCGGCCGCCGGATCAGCGTGCCGCACACCGCCTGCCGCGTGGTGCAGGTAGTGGAACTCGCACACTGACGTGTAGCCGGCCTCGAGCATCTCCACGTACAGGAGGGTGGCGATGGCCTCAAGGTCGGCCGGCGTGACTCGGCGGGACAGTTCGTACATCCGCTCGCGCCAGGTCTGGAAGGAATCAGGTCCGTTGCCGCCACGTTCGGCCCGGCCCGCCAGGGCCCGCTGGAACGCGTGGCTGTGGACATTGGGCATCCCCGGGAGCAGGACACGATGGGCTGGCAGACTCGTCACGGTGAATCCCTGGTTGGCGCAGAGGCGTTGGTCGTGGTTTCGGGTGTCCTGTATAGACAACCCTAGACAGAGAATAGTATCGTCATTTCACGATGGCGCAATGGGACTCCCTGTGGATCGACGGTCATGTGGCCACGATGGCCCGTGGCGCGGCACCCTACGGCGCCATTCGCAACGGTGCCGTGGCCGTCGAGGGCGGGCGAATCGCCTGGGTCGGGCGGCAGCGCGACCTGCCCGATGAACCGGAGCGCTGCTCCCGGGTCGTGCATTCCCTCGGCGGGGCCTGGCTGACCCCGGGGCTCATCGATTGCCACACGCACCTGATCTATGCCGGCAATCGCATTGCTGAGTTCGAGGCACGCTGCAACGGCGCCAGCTACGAGCAGATCGCCCGGCAGGGCGGCGGAATTCTTGCCACGGTCGCTGCGACCCGCGCGGCCGGTACGGAGGAGCTGCTTGCAAGCGCCCGGGCGCGCCTCGCTTCACTGGTCAGCGAGGGCGTGACGACGCTTGAGATCAAGTCCGGCTATGGCCTCGATCTCGACACGGAGCGGCGAATCCTTGGCGTGGCCCGTGAACTTGGCAGCCAGTCCGGCATCGACGTTCGCGCAACTTATCTCGGCGCCCACGCTGTGCCCAATGAGTTTGCCGGCCGCGCGGATGACTACGTGGCGCTGATCTGCGACAAAGTCCTGCCGGCGCTGGCTGCGGAAGGGCTGATCGATGCCGTGGATGCCTATTGCGAGACGATTGCCTTCAACGCCGGCCAGGTTGAGCGCGTGTTCCGTCGCGCCCGTGAGCTCGGCCTGCGGGTAAAGCTGCACGCCGACCAGTTCTCCGACGGCGGAGGCGCCGCGCTGGCAGCCCGTTTTGCGGCATTGTCGGCCGACCACCTCGAGTACACGGGCGCTGCCGGTGTCGAGGCACTGGCGGCTGCCGGCACCGTCGCGGTCCTGCTGCCGGGTGCCTTCTACACGCTCGGCGAAACCCGGTTACCGCCGGTGGCGGAGCTGCGTCGCCATGGGGTGCCGATGGCCATCGCCACCGACTGCAACCCGGGCAGTTCCCCGTCGCTGTCGTTGCTGCTAATGATGAACATGGCCTGCCGTCTCTTCCGGCTGACCCCGGAGGAGTGCCTCGCCGGCGTCACGCGCTGCGCCGCCCGGGCGCTGGGCCTGCAGGGCGACCGCGGTACCATCGAGGCCGGCAAGCGCGCTGACCTGGTAGCGTGGGACATCAGCGAGCCGGCCGAACTCAGCTACTGGATGGGCCATAACCCTCTCGTCGGCGTCGTCACGGACGGACAACAGATCGCAATCAACTGACAAGTAATCGAGGAATCCTGTCGATGAAAAGTGCCAATCCGAAATCGGCTGCAGGCCGTCTCACCGCCAGCGCACTTGCCGCCGGTCTTGCCCTGACGATCCCGGTTGCCGTGCTGGCCGACCAGGCCGTGTTGCACATGGAAATCGGCGATCCCGCCCGCAAGGGGCGCGAGATACCGGTGGTGCTCGATGGAATTACCGATACCGCCACCGGCGACCTGGTGACGCCTGAAGAGTTGGCGAAGCGGCTGGCCGGCACCGGCATCCTCTTCATCGGCGAAAACCACACCAACCAGGAGTTCCACGACGTCCAGTTCCGGACCATCAAGGCCCTGCGGGAGGCCGGGCGCGAGGTGCTGATCGGTCTCGAGATGTTCCCGTACACGGCGCAGCCGCTACTCGATAACTGGAATACGGGCCGTTACACGGAAGACGGCTTCGTCGAGCTTGCGGGCTGGTACGACAACTGGGGCTATCACTGGAACTACTACCGCAACATCTTCCTGTACGCCCGCGAGCACGGCATCAACATGTACGCGGTCAACAGCCCACGTGACGTCGTGAAATCCGTGCGCACCAAGGGCTTTGAAAACCTGACGCCGGAGGAGGCCGCGCGCCTGCCGCCGAAGCTCGATGGCAACGACGATGAGCATCGCCGCATGTACCGCGCGTTTTTCGACAAGGACGACGCGCTGCACATGAATGAGAAGGCGCTCGATGGCCTGTATCGCGCACAGACCATGTGGGATGCCACGATGGGCTGGAACGCCATGCAGGCGCTGAAGCAGCATGGCGGGCCGAACGCGATCATGGTGGTGCTGATTGGCGCCGGTCACGTGACCTTCGGCCTCGGCTCGGAGCGGCAGATCGCTGCCCACTACGACGGGAAAATTTCCTCGCTGGTCCCGCTGACCGTCGTGGATGACGACGGTGAGCCCGTGAAGACGGTTCGGGCCTCATACGCCTCATTTGTATGGGGCTTGCCGGAGGAACGCGATACCGTCTACCCGAGCATCGGCGTGTCGCTGATGGGCTCCCTGGGCAAGGATCCCGGGCAGATCATCCAGGTGAGCGAGAAATCCGTGGCAGAGCGGGCGGGACTCAAAGTTGGCGATGTGCTGCTCAGCCTCGGCGGCGCGCCGATCAAATCCGACAACTCGCTGCGCAAGCTGATGGCGAACTATCGTTGGGGCGATGTGGCCGAGGCCGTTGTCCGCCGCGACGGCAAGGAGACCGCACTCGATATCAACTTCCGGCGGGCCCCGCCCGATTAGGCTGCCGCGCGAAGGAACGACACGCGTGCCATTCTGGCCCGGTACGCCGCTGGATTTGCTAGGCTGATGAATATTATATAATGGATGTCTATGCATCTAATATAATTTCTATAGCATTTTAGAGTCTTTTTTACATCTATTATTAAGTTCACTACTATGGATGTTCCTGCATCCTTAGTATAGACTTTTATAGTTAATAGCTGTTTTTAGATCTACAAATGAAATCCTCCGCCACCACAGAGGAACTGGAAGCCCAGCTGGGACAACAGATCCGTGCCCTGCGCCTTCGCAGGAATGTGAACCAGCAGGCCCTTGCAGAGCAATCGGGCGTGGCGCTCAGCGCCCTGAAGAACGTGGAGTCCGGGAAAGGCGCGACGCTGAAAACCCTGCTCAAGGTGCTCCGTGCGCTGGATCGACTGGACTGGATCGGGAGCCTCTCGCCCACGGTCTCCATCAGCCCGCTGCAATTGCTGAAGCAGAAAGCCCCGCGTCAACGCGCGTCTTCGCGGCGCACACCAGCGACCGTCCGGCGCTGACGAAACCCCTGCGCCATGCACCGGACGGTCAGCGTCGTCGAAGTCAGGATCTGGGGGCGCCTCGTCGGTGCGGTCGCCCGCGACCCCCGACTCGACTACTACGCCTTCGAGTACGCTCCGGAATTCATCGCCTCCGGCGTCGAACTGGCGCCGCTGACGATGCCTTTGTCTGCCGCAGGCAACGCCTTCATTTTCACCGACCTCCCAGCCGCCACGTTCCACCGCTTGCCCGCCATGCTGGCGGACGCGCTGCCGGATGATTTCGGCAACGGCCTGATCGACGCCTGGATGGCGACCAAGGGCATCGCCCGAAATGAAATAACGCCGCTCGACCGGCTGGCCTACATGGGCAAACGGGGCATGGGAGCTCTGGAATTCCGCCCGGTGCGTGGACCCACGGCGAAAAGCAGCACGGCGGTGCAACTGTCACGGCTGGTCGAAAGCGCCCGTCAGGCTATTCATGGCGAGCTCAATAACGACCGGAGCGCTAGTGTTGCCCTGAAGCAGATCATCCAGGTGGGGACCTCTGCCGGCGGCGCCAGGGCGAAAGCCACCATTGCCTGGAATCCAGTCACCGAAGAAATGCGCGCCGGCCTCTTCGAAACGGAGCCGGGATTCGAGCACTGGATGTTGAAGTTCGACGGCATCGGCAGCGACCGGGAACTGGGTTCCACACAAAGCTACGGCCGGATCGAGTACGCCTACTCCCTCATGGCGCAGGCGGCGGGGATCCAGATGGCGCCCTGCCGGCTGCTGGAAGAGAACGGTCGGGCGCACTTCATGACGCGGCGCTTCGACCGGGATGGCAATCAGAAGCATCATCTGCAGAGCCTGTGTGCGCTCCGTCACCTCGACTACAAGCAGAAAGCAACCCACGACTACAACCAGTACCTCCAGACCATGGTGGAACTGAACCTTGGCCCGGACGAACGGGACGAAGCCTTCCGCAGGATTGCGTTCAACGTGCTGGCGAGAAACTGCGACGATCACACGAAGAACCTCGCCTTTCTGCTTCCGGAGGGTGGCGCCTGGCAGCTCGCGCCGGCCTACGACGTGACCTTTGCCTACAACCCGAAGGGCGAATGGACCTACCAGCACCTGATGTCAGTGAATGGCAAATTTGCTGGCATCACGCGCGATGATCTGCTGGCGATTGCGGACCGCTTCGGCATCGGCCGGGCGCCGCGCATCCTCAAGGCCGTCCAGCAGGCCGTGGTTGCCTGGCCAGACTTTGCCCGGCAAGCGACTCTTGCGGAGAAAGACGTGCAACGCATTGGCAAGGAGCACGTGCTGGTTTAGGAGTAGGACAAATTAAGCCCCGCCGAAGCGGGGCTTTCCTGGGGCGTGGGTGGTCGTGATTGGCGGCGTGAACAAGCCCCGGGCCGCGCCCTCAGCCCGGGAAGAACTTCAGCGCTGCGATCGTCAGGCCGAAGCCGACGACCAGCATGGAGCCGAGCTGGATAACCATGCGACTGGAAAGCAACTCCTGCCGCAGTATCTGCAGGTCCGTTTTTGTGGCGATCGTGGTGCC
>CAZPNN010000436.1:0-38041 GCA_964587605.1 uncultured Chromatiaceae bacterium | reverse complement strand
GCCTGGAGAGACGCATCGATGAACCCGACCGAGATGAAGGCATTGCTGAGCATCGCCATGCTGGCGGCCTTCGCCGATAGCCAGAAGGACAATCGGGAGCGGGATGAAGTGCGCCAGGTTGCCGAGTCCCTGGGCGGTGATCTCAACGTCGCGGCTGTCTATCAGGATGTGCTGCTGGGTCGCGTTGACGTCGCGTCAGCCACCGCGGCGTTGTCCACGCCGGCCCTGCGCCAGCTGGCTTACGAGATAGCGATTGGCGTCTGCGATGCAGATGGACTGCGCAATGACGCCGAAAACCAGTTTCTCGCTACGCTCGGCGCTGCTCTGGGGCTGGGGCAACCGGCCATGATCATGGTTGCTGCGGAGGCCGATGCCATGGCTACCGCACCGCTGGCTGCAACTGAGGCCGCGGCCGTCGCCGGGCCTGCCAGGATCTCCGACGCCGAACTGGACCGGAGCATCCTCAATGCATCGATCCTCAACGGCGCGCTGGAGCTGTTGCCCCAGTCCATGGCGTCGCTGGCCATTATTCCGTTGCAGATGAAGCTCGTTTACAGGATCG
The DNA here is from genome assembly GCA_964587605.1 of uncultured Chromatiaceae bacterium. GTDB lineage: Bacteria > Pseudomonadota > Gammaproteobacteria > Steroidobacterales > SHZI01. Next base: position 37,479 of record CAZPNN010000436.1, on the reverse strand, counting down.
GCCAGGCCCACGGCTTTGAGCTGGACCGGGGCCATATCAAGGACCTGCTGGCCACCCTGGGCGTTGGCCTCACTGGCCAGTACCTCGAGGGCATCGGCCGCAAACTGCTGGGCGGGATTCTCGGCAAGGCGGCCGGGGGCATGGTCGGATCAATCGGGCGGACGGCCACGGGGGCCGCCTTTTCCTTTGCCACAACCTACGCCCTGGGGCAGCTGGCCAAGCGCTACTACGCCGGTGGCCGCGTCATGAGCAATGCTGTGCTCAAGCAAACCTTCACGGAACTGACCAGTCAGGGGCGGACGATGCAGCAGCAGTACCTGCCCCAGATTGAGCAGAAGGCGAGCACGCTCGACATGAACCAGATCATGTCGGTGGTGCGCGGTCCCTGATCAGCCCCTGCCGTCGGCCGTTGCGATCTTGGCCGTGGTTGCCGTGGACTGCGCCGCCAGTTTCTGGCGGGACATCTCCCGCCACACGAAACTGCTCATGTGCAGCGGGTTCTTCATGGCCATTGCAATCACCCCTCAGTGGTAGCCAACCAGGTCGACGTCATCAGCATCCAAAGAAGGATCTGGGCAAAGGCTTGGTGAGGGCGATACCAAACACGCGTACGGGGTCGTTGTACCTGACTTGCCTGGCTGCTTTTCGGCAGGGGATACGCTGGACGAAGCGCTGACCAACGCACGAGAGGCCATTTTGCTTCATCTGGAGGGCTTACTGGATGATGGCAAGCCCTTCCCGAAACCGGCCGCTATCGAACAATTGCGGAAGAAACGCAGCTAACGCGGCTGGACCTGGGCAATTGTCGATATCGATGTCAGCGAGCTTGGAGATAAGGCCGCTCGGATCAACATTACGTTGCCGCAGCGGATTCTTCGTGCGGTTGATGCCCATGCGCGCAAGCAGGGAGAGACCCGTTCTGGGTTTCTTGCCCGCGCAGCGCTGGATGCGATGCGGAAGGCGGCCGGCTAGCTGCCGTGCTCGCGCAGCCAGGTCATTAACTTCACCTTGCGGCTTTCAGCCGCCGAATCGGCACCGCGCCTGTCATTTCGAAGGCTGGCGGGACCACCGCCGGTAATCGCAACGATGTACGGGTCGTAGCCGGCGAAGTCGATATCCGAGTCGATCACATGGGCGGGGTGCGCATCCCCGGGGTGCTTTGGGGCAGACATTGTTGTTCTTCTTCTGTGTCGGAGTGTGGTTTTTTAGTTATGACGACTATAAACCCGGTGGCCTTACGCGCAAGCCAAATTATACATAAGCTTCAGTCTCTATCACGAGCGCAAAACCCCGTTCTGTTGCGCTCACGCTGCAGCTGCACGCGACTGCGGAAGGGTAATGCCATGGCCTGGATTTTTCTCACCATCGCCGGTCTGTTCGAGATTGGCTGGGCAGTCGGCCTCAAGTACACCGATGGTTTCAGCCGGCCAGTACCGACTGTTTTGACCGTGCTTGCCATGATCGGCAGCTTCTGGCTGCTGGCCCTGGCCCTCAAGTCCATCCCCCTTGGCACCGCCTACGCTGTCTGGACCGGGATCGGCGCCGTCGGTACCGCCGCGCTCGGTATCCTGCTGTTCGCGGAGCCGGCCAGCGCACTCAGGCTCGCCTGCATCGGCCTGATCGTGGCCGGTATCCTGGGCCTGAAGCTGGCGTCCTGAACCGTGCTCCCGGGCATCCTCGCGGACCTGGTGCTGGTGGTGCACGGGTTGTATGTGGGCTTCGTCGTGATCGGTTTTGCCCTGATCCTGCTTGGGCTTGCGCGCGGCTGGCCGTGGGTGCGGCATCGGGGGTTTCGTTACGCCCACCTCGCCGCGATCGGCATCGTGGTCCTGCAGGTATGGATCGGGATGGAATGCCCGCTGACCACCCTGGAAAGTGCCCTGCGACTGCAGGCGGGTGAAGCCGGGTACGGCATTTCCTTTATCCAGCACTGGCTGTACCGGCTGCTGTACTACCGGGCCGACACCCACATCTTTGCCGTTGTCTATTCTCTGTTCGGGGCGGCCGTGGCGCTCGTCTGGTGGTTTGCCCCGCCGGTTCGCCGGCGGCCGCAGCGCGATCAGCTAGACTGAGATCGTCATGCAGCAACACGCTCCACAGCGTCCCGGCGCCACCCAGGGACCCGGCCCCTTATCCGAGCTCGAGCGCACCGTGCTCACGGCCATGCTCAAGGTCGACTGTGAGGGCAAGGGCGACGGTTTCGCGGTTCTTAAGGCCCAGCTCGCGCGGGCAACCGTGGTGTCGCGCACGCACAGCGGCGTGGGTTTTGTCACCCGCATCGCCGTGCCGGACGAGGTTGCCGCCGTGCCGGAGGCCGCCATACCCCGGCTGCGTGCGGTATTCGCGGACCATCCGCAGCTGACGGAACGTGCCGAATTCCTGCTGCAGCTTCGCGCCGGGCGACTGGCCGTACTTGAAGCCTACTGCTTCGAGGGCGGCTGGCCGGCTGACGAGACGGAATTCCAGGTGGTAGGCTGAACGTGGGTACTGAGGGGTCGAGGCGATGACGAACTACGGCAAGTTGAACCTGCTCGGCATGCTGTTGCTGCCCGTGGCGGCAACGCTTGCAGCGCTGATCGTGTTTGGTGACCGCACTGACACCCTGATCACCGTGTTCAGCCTGAATCTTGTGCCCATGCTCATTGCCGGGCTGGTTTCCGCCCTGTTGCTCCGGGGCGCAAATCGCGCGGGCAAGGGCCAGCGCATTGCGTTGTGGCCCACGGCCATTCCCGCCGTGCTCGGTGCGATCTGGTACCTGTTCCGGGCCGTCTTCCCTGCCGAAGTGGCTCCGGGAGCTGAGTACATTGCGGGTCCGCAGTACGTACTGATGGGCGTTCTTCTGCTCAGTCTCGTCGCGTGGATCGGGTGCCTGATCGCCCGCCGGCTCTGACGCCGCCCCCCGCGCGATTCACGCCCTACGCGGCGGCTCGCGCCCTGCCGAATATCGTTGTCGACGGGGCGCCGCTGCCCACCACGCTGCTCACGTTGTCGCACTGGCCGAATAACCAGTCGCCGCCCTCGCTTCGGCGCGACACCTCCACCGCCACAGCCTTTGCTTACCTGGATGCCGTTCATTTACACCAGGCCGTGCCCTGGGTGACCAACAATCACTTCGACGAGGACGGCCTGTTCAGCATGTACGCCATCACTGATCCGGTGCGGGCACGCGAGCACCGGGACTTGCTGATCGCCGCGTCCCTGGCGGGGGACTTCGGCGTGGTGACTGAGCAGGACGCGGCGCGCCTGTGCTTTGTCATCGAGAACCTGACCGATCCCGATGCAGCGCTTCTGCCGGCGGAGATTTTCGACGAGGCAGATCGGGTGGCGGCGTTGTACACGGCCATGCTGGAGGCGCTGCCCGCACTCCTGCGTGACTGTTGCGATGGCTGGCCCCGGTACGGCGATCTCTGGGCGCTGCAGGATGAGCACCTCACCGCGAGCCGCACGTTACTGACTGACGGTGTCGTGACGGTGGTGGAGTCGCCGGAGCTCGATCTGGCGGTGGTACGGATACCGTCGTACCTGCGGCAGCGACAGGTGCGGCGCTACCTGGCGGACGAGTCTGCCGTGATCCATCCGTTTGCCATCAACAGCGCGACGCAGTGTTCCCGGATCCTGCGGGTGCAGGGTAATCACTACGAGTTTGAGTACCGTTACGAGAGCTGGCTGCAACTGGCGACGCGCCGCGTGCCGTTGCGGGTTCACCTGGACGGTCTGGCAGCGCGCCTGAACGAGCTGGAGCGGGGATCTCCCGTGTGGGTGGCACAGAGTCCGATGGACATCGTGCCGCGGCTTAAGCGCAAAGACGGAACACCCTCATCGATTCCGCTCGACACTATTCTCCTTGAGCTCGAAGGCGCGCTGACCTCGGCGCCGGTGGCCTGGGATCCCTATGACTGGCAGAACACTGGAGGTGCTGGATGAAACTGGCAGGATTGTTGCTTGCGGCAGGTGGCGCCGCGCGGTTCGGGTCGCCGAAGGTGCTGGCGCCGTTTCATGGCAAGCCGCTGGTTCGGCGCGGCGTCCAGCTACTGACTCCGCGCTGTCCAGCGGGCGTATACGTGGTGGTGGGCGCGTCGGCGGACGGTGTGCGCGCGGCACTCACTGCGGAGACCGTCGCTTTCGTCGAGAACCCGGACTGGGAGAGCGGCCTGTCGACGTCACTCGTGCGCGGTGTTGCGGCCCTGCCCGCCGAGGCCGATGCGGTGCTCATCCTGCTCTGCGACCAGCCGGCTGTTACGGCAGATGATCTCGACGCCCTGATTGCCGCCTGGCACATTGAGCCGGAACTGATTGCCGCCGCCGGCTTCAGCGACCGGCTCGGCCCGCCGGTGATCATGCCGCGATCCGTCTGGCCCCAGCTCGCTGCGTTGCGCGGCGACCAGGGCGCCCGCAGCCTGCTCGAATGGCACGCGGAACACACGGCGGTACCCATGCCGCACGCGGCTTTCGACATCGACACGCCCGAGGATCTGGCGCGGCTCGAAGCGGCTCCGGCACAATGAGTCATGGCTGTGATCCGGATTGAGTACTTTGCCGTCCTGCGCGAGCACGTGGGCTGTGCCGGGGAGGAGTTGCGCACTGCCGCCACCACGGTTGGCGAGCTCTACGCCGAACTGGACCAGCGTTACGCCTTCCCGGCAGTCGGCCGTGTGAAAGTGGCGGTCAACGACGAGTTCCGGGACTGGACCGCGCCGCTGCACGACGGCGACTTCGTCGTGTTCATCCCGCCAGTCGCGGGCGGGTGAGCCATTTCGCCTTCAGTCGCGAGCCGTTCACGCCGGAATGCTATCGCGCCCTGGTTGCTGACCCCGTCGCCGGCGGCTATGCAAGCTTTGAGGGCTGGGTGCGCAACCACAATGACGGGCGCGGCGTCGTGCGCCTTGAGTACGAGGGCTACGAGGCGCTGGGCATCAAGGAGGGCGACCGGGTTGTTGCGGAAGCCTTCGCCCGGTTTCAAATTGCGAAGGCGCATTGCGTGCACCGGCTCGGCATCCTTGAGATCGGTGACCTGGCGGTGTGGGTGGGGGTAACCGCGGCCCACCGGGAAGCGGCCTTCGCGGCCTGCCGCTACATCATCGACGAAGTGAAGACCCGGGTGCCAATCTGGAAGAAGGAGCACTACGCCGAAGGGGACTCCGGCTGGATCAACTGCGAGGTCAGTTCCTCTGACGCTCCCGCTGGACCAGTTCTTCCGTAACAGCCAGCAGGTCCTGATGGCTGCGAATTTGCGGCCCATTGGTGGTGTATTTGCCGTTGACCACCAGCAGGGGCACGCCCTGTACCCGGTATTTCACCGTGAGGTCCTTGGCCCGCTTCAACTGGCTGTCGACCGAGAAGGACCGGAAGGTCCGGTTGAAATCCGCTGCCGAGACGCCGTGCTGTTCGAACAGTTTCTGGATTTCCTTTTCGTCCGTCATCGGCTTGTTGTCGACGTGGATGGCGCCGAATATCGCCGGCGTTATGTCGTCGAGCTTGCCGAGGGCTTCGGCCGTGTAATAGGCGCGGCCGTGAATCTCGTTGGCGGGATTCCACATGACGGGGATCCGCACGAAATTCACGTCGGAGGGTAATTTTTTCTTCCAATCGGTGATCAGCGGCTCCAGGTTGTAGCAGTGGCCGCAGCCGTACCAGAAGACTTCCGCGACCTCGATCTTGCCGGCCGGGCTGCTGGTGCCTTGCGCCGCGGGCAGTGTGGTGAAGAAATCGCCTTCCGCGTACTTCCAGTCCGCCTTGGCCGGTGCAGTGGCCGGTGCACTGGCCGGTGCAGTGGCCGGGGCACTGGCCGGGGAGCGGGCCTGGTTCTGCGCAAGCACGATGTCCTTGCCCAGCGGGTTCTTGTCGGCAGGTGCCGCCATTTCGGTGCTGGCCGATTCCTCGACCGCGGCTACGACAGCAGGCGCGGCGGTGGCATCAGCCGCTGGCGCGGGTATTGCGACGGGCGCCGGCAGAGCAATTTCTGGCGCCGCGGCAGGGACCTCGGCAGGCGTCTGTGCAGGCGTTTCGGGCGCCTTGCCACAGGCAGCGACAACGCAGAAGGCAGCAGCCAACAGAAGAACTTGAACCTGGATCATGGAGCTGTCCTCAATCGCCGCGCTTCAGCGCAGGCCCTGGATGTAGGAAGAAACCGCCTTGATTTCATCATCGGTCAGCGCGGCCGCCACGTTGCGCATCATCTGGGTGTCGCCATCGGTTGACCGCTGCTTGCCCCGATAGGCCACGAGCTGTGCTGCCGAGTACGCCGCATGTTGACCTGCGATAGCCGGCCAGCCGGCGGCGGGATTGCCCTGCCCGGCAGGACCGTGGCAGGCAAGACAGGCTGACACGCCGGTGTCCTTGTTGCCGCCCCGGTACAGGCGCTCACCGGCAGCGACGATGGCCGGGTCGGCGACGTTGCCGGCGCGCTTCTGACTGGAGAAGTACGCAGCGAGGTCCGCCATGTCTTCGTCGGAGAGCGGCATGGCCATGCCGCTCATCAGGACGTTCTGCCGCTCGCCGCTCTTGAAGGACTTAAGCGACTTGACGAGATAGCTCTCGTGCTGGCCAGCGATGCTCGGCCACTCGGGGTTCTGGCTATTGCCGTCCATGCCGTGACACGCGGCACAGGTCGCCGCCTTGGCCTGCCCGGCTTCCGGCGAACCTGCGGCCAGGGAAGTGCCGGCAAAGATGAGGGCCATCAGGCCCAGCAATGCACCTCGGGAAGCCTTCGAAAATGATGCGTTCAGCATATCCATAGCGCTTGTTCTGTAAGGGAAATTCGCGTGGAGTCCCATGCTAGACTCGAACCGCGCGGAATTGTACACCAGCGTCCCAGCCGAGCCACCCTGATGTCCCTGTATCCCGAGGCCCGGTTTGTCACCAGTGCCGCCCGAGCCGCCCAGTTTTTGCCCGACGAGGGCGCGGAGGTTGCGTTCGCGGGTCGTTCGAACGCGGGCAAGTCGAGCGCGATCAATACGATCGTCGGCCGCCGGGATTTCGCGCGGACCAGCAAGACCCCCGGTCGAACCCAACTGATCAATTTCTTCGCCCTGGCTGATGGTCAGCGTCTGGTCGACCTGCCGGGTTACGGTTACGCGCGTGTGACCGACGAGATGCGCGAGCAATGGCGCGAACTGCTGGGCAACTACTTCAATAACCGCCAGTCGCTGGCCGGCTTGATGGTGATAGTCGACAGCCGGCGCGGAATCGGCGATTTCGACCGGCAAATGCTCGACTGGGCTGGCACACTCGGCTGTCAGCTTCATGTACTGCTCACGAAGGCCGACAAGCTTTCCCGACAGGAGGCCGCCGCCACGCTGGCCGCCGCAGAACAGGAACTGCGGGAACTGCCGGTGACCGTGCAGCTGTTTTCAGCCACCTCAAGACTCGGACTGGATCCGGCGCGCGCGGCGCTGACCGAGATGCTCGCCAGCGAACGCCTGTAGGCACTCCTACAGAGCGGGCGCGGGCGGGGAGGGTTTTCCAAGCGCTAACCGTGTACTCACGGTAGCGGAAAACTTTCCCCGACCGCGCCCGCGGGCCACGGAGCGCGTTGTCGCGGCTGAAGCCGCTCCTACGACTAGTGCGCCTCGTCCCAGTTTGCACCGCTGCCCGCATCCACCCTGAGCGGAACACGCAGGTCCGCGGCGCCGGCCATCAGTGCCGTCACTTGCTCGCGCACGGTCGCTAGCGCCATGGTTGGCACTTCCAGCACCAGTTCGTCGTGCACCTGCATGATGATCTCGGCGCCGGTTCCGCTCTGTCGCAGCCACGCGTCCACACTGATCATCGCTTTCTTGATGATGTCCGCCGCCGTGCCCTGCATGGGCGCGTTGATGGCGCTGCGCTCGGCGTACTGCCGGCGAGCCTGCTGCCGTGCCTGGATATCCGGCAGATACAGTCGCCGGCCGAAGACCGTCTCGACGTAACCCTGTTCGCGGGCCTTACCCCTCGTGCGGTCCATATAGGCCTTCACGCCGGGATAGCGTGCGAAATACAACGCTACATACTGCTGCGCCTCGTCCCGCGCGATGCCGAGCTGGCGAGCCAGGCCAAAGGCCGACATGCCGTAAATCAGGCCGAAATTGATGGCCTTCGCGGAGCGGCGCTGATCGGTGGTCACGTCTTTCAGCGCCACGCCAAAAACTTCGGCCGCTGTCGCCTGGTGCACGTCCCGGTCCTCCGCAAAGGCCTTCAGCAGGCCTTCATCCTCCGACAGGTGGGCCATGATCCGGAGTTCAATCTGGGAGTAATCCGCCGCCAGCAGCGTGCAGCCCGGCTTCGGTATGAACGCCTGGCGAATCCGCCGGCCTTCTTCGGTGCGAATCGGGATGTTCTGCAGGTTCGGATCCGAGGAGGACAGCCGGCCAGTGGCCGCCACGGCCTGGTGATACGACGTGTGGATGCGACCGGTCCTCGCGCAGACCTGCTCCGGCAACTTGTCCGTGTAAGTGGATTTGAGTTTACTCAGCGAACGGTAGTCGAGGATCAGTTGCGGCAGCCGGTGCTGTTCGGCCAGTTCCGCCAGCGCGTCCTCGTTGGTCGAGGGCTGTTTGGTCGGCGTGTACTGGGTCACCGGCAGCTTGAGTTCGTTGTACAGGACTTCCTGCAGCTGTTTCGGCGACGCGATATTGAAGGGGTGCCCCGCTTCCTTGTGGGCCTCCTTTTCCAGGATGGCCATCTTCCCGGCAAATTCCCCGGACATCGCCCGCAGCAGCCTGGCATCCACCAGGACGCCGGTTTCTTCCATCCGGGTGAGCACCGGGACGAGGGGCTGCTCGATCGTGTCGTAGAGGGTGGCGAGGCCCGGCGTCTCCTCGATCTTTGGCCAGAGGACGTGATGGAGGCGGAGCGTGATGTCGGCATCCTCCGCGGCGTACTCGGCCGCCTTGTCCACCGCCACCTGATCGAAGGTGATCTGCCTGGCGCCCTTGCCGGCCACGTCCTCGAAATGAATCGTATCGAGGCCCAGGTACTTCTTCGCCACCGAGTCCATGTCGTGCCGGGTCGCGGTGCTGTCCAGCACGTAGGACTCCAGCATGGAGTCGTAGCGCATGCCGGCGAGACGGATGCCGTGGTTCGCCAGCACGTGCGCGTCGTACTTCAGATGGTGGCCCACCTTGTGGGCGTCCGGGTTCTCGAGCCAGGGTGTAAGGCGCGCCAGCACGGCTTCACGGTTCAGCTGCGGAGGCGCCCCCACATAGCGGTGCGCGACGGGCAGGTAAGCCGCCTTGCCCGCCGCCAGGCCGAAGGACAGCCCGACGACTTCGGCAGCCATGTAATCAAGGCTCGTGGTCTCGGTGTCGAAGGCCACCAGCTCCGCGTTCTCGATGAGGATCAGCCAGACATCGAGTTGCTCGGCAGACAGGATCGTCTCGTAGTGGCGCGTGACGGGGTCGGGAAGCCGGATCGGTACGGCGGGCGTCTCGTCGATCGCTCCGCCGGCAGCCGGCTCCTGTGCCGCCGGCACGGCGCGGAGGCCGTCGGGCGCCGGCGCATCGTCTCCGGTGGCTTCCTCGGCGACCCGGAGAAGGCTGCGGATCTCCAGCTCTGCCGCGAGCCGCTTAAGCTCAGCCACATCGGGCGGCGATGGCACGAGTTCTTCGGGCTTCAGTTTCAGCGGAACCCCGACGTGGATCGTGGCGAGTTGCCGGGACAGCGGAATCTGCCCGAGACTTTCGCGCAACTTCTCGCCAACCGCGCCCTTGATCTCGTCGGCGCGTGCCACGATCTCGTCGAGGCTGCCGTAAATCCCCAGCCACTTCGCCGCAGTCTTGGGGCCGACACTGCGCACACCCGGAATGTTGTCGGAGGTGTCGCCGACGAGCGCCAGGTAGTCGATGATCCGTTCAGGCGGCACGCCGAATTTGGCGACGACACCCGCGGGATCCAGTTCCCGGTTGCTGATGCCGTCGTACAGGTGGATGTGCTCGCTGACGAGCTGCGCCATGTCCTTGTCGCTGGTGGCAATCAGCGTGTCGAGGCCCGCTGCCGCCGCCTGCAGTGCGAGCGTGCCGATCACGTCGTCGGCTTCCACGCCGGGCTCGCACAGGAGTGGCAGGCCGAGCGCCCGAACCATCTGCTTCAAGGGTTCAACCTGCGACTGCAGGTCGTCCGGCATGGCTTGTCGCGTGGCTTTGTACTCCGCGTACAGCTCGTCCCTGAAGGTCGGCCCCGGCGCGTCCATGACCACGGCGATCAGGTCCGGCTTTCGCGTGCGCTGGATCTGACGGAGCATGTTGAGAAAGCCGAAGATGGCCCCGGTCGGCTGGCCCTTCGCGGTGGTCAGTGGCGGGAGCGCGTGGAAGGCCCGGTACAGAAAGGAAAACCCGTCGACGAGGACGAGGCGGCGCCGTTCGCTCATGTCAGGCCCGCCCGATCACCGGGACAGTGCCGGATCGGGGTCGGCGGGAATGGTCTTGCGCTCACCCTTGTCCTCATCCGTATCAACCGGTGCGGGTTCATCGACGGGCGGCGGCGGCGTTTTTTCGAAGAGATCGCCCTTCATGCCGCAGGCGGCAAGAAGTGCGACAAGCAGCAGGCAACTGAGCTTTCTCATGGCGGAATTATACGGGGCAAGGCCGGCGCTGGCGCCGGCCTTGCCAGGCTCGTGCAGCGGAACGGCTACGGCCTGGTTTCCGCGCTTCAGCCCTGCACCCACCCGCTGAAGCAGGACGATCGTCCTGCCTGTCGACTACCAGGCGTAGGCCTCCGGCGCGGGACCGCCAGGTCCGGGAAAGAGTTCGTCGAGGCGCGCGAGGAAATCCCCGCCGAGCGTGATTTCCAGGGAGCGCAGCGAGCCGTCGAGCTGGGCCACGGTTCGGGGCCCAATGATCGGTGCTGTAACGCCCGGCTGGTGCAGCAGCCAGGCGAGTGCGACGTCGGCCGGGTGCTCGCCCAGTTCTGCGCACTGGTCCTCCCACTTCTGAATCGTGGCGGCGTGCTGCTCCAGTCCCCGGGTGGTCATCGGGCCAGCGCTGCGCCCCTCCCGGGCCTTGCGCAGGACGCCCCCGAGCAGACCGCCAGCCAGGGGTGACCAGGGAATCAGTCCGATGCCGAAGGCGCGCGCGGCTGGCAGGACTTCCAGCTCCACGGTCCGGCACCGCAGGTTGTAAAGGGACTGCTCGGACACCAGGCCGAGCATCCCCCGATTGCGCGCGGACTCCTGGGCCTGCGCGAGATGCCAGCCCGCGAAGTTCGATGACCCGAAGTAGGTGACCTTGCCCTGTTGCTTCAGCACAGAGAAGGCCTCCCAGATCTCGTCGAACGGTGTTTCCCGATCGATGTGGTGCATCTGGTAGAGGTCAATGTGGTCAGTCTGGAGCCGCTGCAGCGACGCGTCGCAGGACTGCCGGATGTTCACGGCGGAGAGGCGTGTCGTGTTTGGCCAGTTGTCGGTGCGGCCAAAGCCCTTCATCGAGCCGTAGAGCTTGGTCGCGAGCACGGTGCGCTCGCGCCGACCATCGCCCCGGGCGAACCAGCGGCCGATGATCTCCTCGGTGATGCCTGGGCCGGCGGCACCGCCGTACATGTTGGCTGTGTCGACGAAGTTGATGCCGTGCTCGAGGGCGCGGTCGAGTATCCGGTGGGCATCCGGCTCTGTCGTGTACTCGCCAAAATTCATGGTGCCCAGCATCAGCCTGGAAACAGACAGGCCAGTCCGGCCGAGCTTGGTGTATTGCATGGGATTGCCTCGCGGGTCGGGTCGGGAGGAATGGGTCAAGGAGTATAAGGCGGCGCAGGAGTCGCGCAGGCTGCGAGTCTCTTCCCTTGTGTAACTGTCTATCCGCGCTTTAGCCCTGCACCTACCCGCTGATACGCCTCCCGGAAGCTGATGCCTTCCTTCAGGACCAGCGCGTTGGCCCGCTCGGCGGCGTGTATCGAGTCGTCGAGGTGGATGTTTTCCGGCAGGAAACTGAGCCCCCGGATCAGGTGCGCCATCACCCGGGCGGAGTCACCGGCGAGGTCGATGGCGCGGAACAGCGGCGACTTCATCCGCTGCAGATCGCGCTGGTAGCCGGAACCGAGCTTGGCGGGCAGGGCGAGAATTTCAACCAGTGCCGCCTGCAGGGTGGGCGCCGCCCCGCGCACCAGTTCGAGCACATCCGGGTTGCGCTTCTGGGGCATGATCGACGAGCCGGTCGTCATCGATTCCGGTAGCGAGACGAAGCGAAACTCCTGCGTATAGAACAGCAGGAGGTCGGCGGCCATCCGGCCCAGGTCCTGGGTCAGCAGGCACAACTCGAAGACCAGCCCGGCTTCGCCCTTGCCGCGCGAAATCTGCACCGCGGTGACGGGTTCGTGCACGGCGTCGAAGTGCAGCGTGCGGCGCGTTGCTTCACGATCGATCGGCAGGCCCGGCACACCGTAGCCCGCCGCACTGCCGAGCGGATTCTTGCTGAGGCGCCGACGACTGGCCGTGATGCCATCGGCGTCATCACGCAGTTCGGCGGCAAAGCCGCCGGCCCACAACGGCACGGAACTGGGCATGGCCTGCTGCATGTGGGTGTAGCCGGGCAGCACGGTTGATTGCTCCCGCGCGGCGAGCTCGTCGAGTGCTGTGGCCACGTCCGAAGCCGCGGCCGCGATGCCAGCAGCGGCGTCCAGCAGGTACAGGCGCAGGGCGGCCAGGACCTGGTCGTTGCGCGAGCGGCCGAGGTGCACGCGCCGGCCGGCTTCGCCGATCATTTGCGTGAGGTGCTGTTCCAGCGCCGTGTGACAGTCCTCGTCTTCGAGGCTGATTGTCCACTCCCCGGCGGCGTGCGACACCGCGAGCGACTCGAGTCCGCCGATGATCAGCGCGACATCATCGGCGGACAGCAGCTTCTGCGCGCCCAGCATCTGGGCGTGAGCAATCGAGGCGCGGACATCGTAGGACACCAGTCGCGCGTCAAGCAGGTGATCCTCGCCGGCCGTGTAGCGGAGGATTCGCGAGTCGAGCGGTTCGCCCTTGTCCCAGAGACGTTTCATGGCGGAGCCCCCTCAGGCACCAGCTTCCTGTTCTTCCGGCGTCAACGTGTCCGTGTCGTTGACAACCAGCGTACCGGTGCCTTCGTTGGTGAAGATCTCCAGCAGCAGGCTGTCGGGAATCTTGTACGAGATCAGATGCACGCGCGGCACGCCGCCCTTGATCGCCGCCTCGATGGCCCGCGCCTTCGGCAGCATTCCCTCGGCCAGTGAGCCGTTCGCGCGCAGCTCCTGCAGATCCTCCAGGTCCAGGTAGGACACGAGTGACGACGGGTCGTGCCGGTCCTCGAGGATGCCCGGCGCACCCATCGTGATAATCAGCTTGGAGGCGCCGAGCGCCGTGGCGAGTGCGGCTGCGACGGTGTCGGCGTTGATATTCAGCACCGTGCCCTTGTCGTCGGCCGAGAGCGGGCTGACGACCGGCACCATGCCGTTGTCGAGCTGGGCCCGGATCACGTCCGTGTCCACGCCGACGATGTCGCCGACGAAGCCGAAGTCCACCGGGCCGCCGTCATGACCCTCGACCTCGACTGGCGGGCGCTTGAGAGCCCTGATCAGCCCGGCATCGATGCCGCTGATGCCCACGGCCGGCAAGTGCAGGTCGCGGCAGGCGGCAAGTATTCGCGTGTTGACCTTGCCGTTCAGGACCATCGTCGTGACGTCGAGGGTCTGCTTGTCGGTCACGCGCCGGCCGCCGACCATCCGGGTGGGTACACCGAGTGCCTCGGCCAGTTCTGTCAACTGTGGGCCGCCCCCGTGCACGAGCACCACGCGGACGCCCACCTGGTGCAGCAGCGCCACCTGCTCCAGCAGATGCGCCGTGGCCTCGTCGGAGGCGAAGACTTCCCCGCCTGCCTTGAGGACGAAAATCTTTTTCTTGTAGAGCCGGATGTATGGCGCCGCGTGCTTGAGGGCCGATACGACGACATCCCTATCGTGACTTTGCATGGTGTCAGGCTCCCGGACCCATCATCTGGTAAACCACGGCCATCTGGCCCCACATGCGGTTTTGCGCCTCGTGGATCACCACGCTGCGTGGGCCGTCGAGCACGCGATCCGTGACCGCCACGCCCCGCCGCACCGGCAGGCAGTGCATCAGGCGCGCCGACGGGTCGGCGGTGGCGAAGGTCGGTTCGTCCACGATCCAGTCCTGCAGCGGTTCGCGCAGTTTCTGGTCGGCCACACGATCGCCGTAGTGCCTGGTCGACGACCATTCCTTGGCGTAGATCACGTGCGCACCTGCATAGGCTTCGGCCCGGTTATTGGTCTCGCGCACGGAACCGCCCGAAAGGCTGGCCGCCTTCCGCGCCTTGTCCATGATGGACGGCGGCAGCTCGAAGCCGTCGGGCCGGACGACGGTGACGTCCATGCCGCGCATGGCGGCCATGTGCAGGGTTGCGGAAGGCACGGCCAGCGGCAAGGCCTTCGGGTGCCAGGACCAGGACAGCACGAACTTGCCACCCTTCTTCGGCACTTTCAGTTCGTCCATCGTCTTCCAGTCGGCAAGGCTCTGGCAGGGGTGCTGGATGGCGGATTCCATGTTGATCAGGGGCACGCTGGCCAGCTCGCGCATCGCCAGAAACTCGGTGTCAGCGAGGTCGGTTTCCAGCTTTTCCCGGTTGGCGAACGCGCGGATGCCCAGCGCATCGCCGTAGGAGCTGATCACCGGAATCGCCTCGCGCAGGTGCTCGGCTGCCATGCCGTCCATCACGATTCCGGAGCGGGATTCGAGACCGTGGATGGACATGTCGGGCGAGATCACGAACGAGCCGCCGCCGAGCCGCACCATCGCCGCCTGGAATGACGACAGCGTGCGCAGGGACGGACTCAGGAACAGCAGGGCGAGCACCTTGCCTTCGAGGGCGCGGGGCTCCGGTTTGCTCTGCAGTCGGCGTGCCAGCGCCAGCATTGCCTCCACGTCCGCAATGCTGAAGTCGGCGAGGTCGTTGAAAAGTTTGAGTCCCATGTTGGTTCCTTGGCTGGTTCCTTGCTTACCCGATATCAGAAAGCGCGTTGACAAGTTTATCCACATGCTGCTGCTCAAGTGTCAGTGGCGGCAGCAGCCGGATGACCTTCGGGTCCGAGCTGGTGCCAACCAGTACGTCCCGTTCCAGAAGTGCAGCCTGCACATCCCGGGCCGGCCCACGGCAGCGCAGCCCGAGCAGGAAGCCGCGACCCTGGATGCCTTCCACCGGTCCCACGAGCGCGCTTTTGCGGATCGCCGCGGACAAGGCTTTGACGTTGTCCATCAGCCGGTCCCGCCGGATCACCTCGATGACGGTACTCACCAGAGCGCAGGCCATCGGGCCGCCCCCGAAGGTGGTGCCGAGATCGCCGGACTTCAGCGTGCCCGCGAGCGCTTCCGTCATCAGGAGCGCGCTGCACGGAAAGCCGCCGCCCAGCGCCTTGGCGGTGGTCAGCATGTCGGGCCTGATCCCGTAGAGATCGGCGGCAAACGGCGCCCCGGTGCGTCCGACGCCGCTCTGGACTTCGTCGATGATCAGGAGTGCGCCGGCCCGGCGACAAGCCTCGGCGACGGTCAGTACGAAACCAGTGTCCAGGTCGTATGCACCGGCGAGCCCCTGCACGAGCTCGATGATGACTGCGGCGGTCTCGCCGTTGATCATTGCCTCGGCGCTGGCCACGTCATCCCGCGGGATGAAATCCACGTCAAACGGGGTACGCGGAAAACCGTACCAGCCTTTTGCCGCGCCCCAGGTCACGGCGGCGGCGGCGGCCGTCCGGCCGTGGAAGCCGTGTTCGATGGCCAGGATCCGGGACCGGCCGGTGGCCCGGCAAGCCACGCGCAAGGCGTTCTCGTTGGCCTCGGCGCCGCTGTTGACGAAGAACACGCGATTGAGCCCGGCGGGAGCGAACGCGGCAAGCGCGTCGCCCGCCTTCGCCCGGACGTCGAGCGCCACGGCATTGCTCTGAAAGTACATGGTCTTTGCCTGCGCCGTCAGAGCCGCCAGCAGATCGGGGTGCGCATAGCCCAGCGCCGCCACGGCGTGGCCGCCGTAGAGGTCAATAATGCGGCGCTTGCCCGCGTGCAGGTACACGCCTTCGGCCGATGTGACTTCCAGCGGCAGCTGGCCGTAGACCTGCAGCAGGTGGCGCGCCTCAGCCTGTCGGGATGTCGTCGTCATGCCCTTGCCCCTCTGCCTATATCCAGCCGATCGCCGGGGCGCTGAGCCCCGCCGACTCCGGCATTCCGAGCAGCCGGTTCATCCATTGCACGGCGCCGCCGGCGGCGCCCTTCACCAGGTTGTCGATGGCCACCAGCACCACGGCGCTCTGGCCGGATGCCGAAACGCCGATGTGGCAGTAGTTGCTGCCGACGACATCTTTCACGCGTGGCGTGCCGTCCACGACCCGCACGAATTCGTGGCCGGCGTAGAAGTTGGCGAAGGCTTCCCGAAGCTGGTCTGCGGTCTGCGGTCTTGCGAGCCGGCACTGCAGGGTCATGTGGATGCCGCGGGCAAACGGACCTGAGTGCGGGACAAAGTTGAGTTCCGGCGCCACGCCCGTCAGCTGCTTGCAGATCTGCACCACTTCCGGGGCGTGCCGGTGCTTCAGCGGGTTGTACGCGAAGAGGTTCGAGTGCCGCTCCGGGTGATGGGTCGTGGCGATCGGCGAGCGCCCGGCGCCAGTGCTGCCGGTAATTCCCACGGCATAGACAGGTCCGTCGTTCAGGCCGAGCTTCGAAAGCGGCACGAGGCCGGCGAGCATGGCCGTGGCGAAGCAGCCCGGGTGACCGACATGGAGGGCGGGAATGCCGGAAATGTGCTCGGGCATTGCGCAGACGAAATCCGGCAGCAACTCCGGTGCGCCGTGCGGCTCCTTGTAGACGGCCTCAAAGTCCGCCGCGTTCCGGAAGCGAAAATCCGACGAGACGTCCACAACCACCGCCTGGCTGCCGGCCGTCGACGCGGCCTTCAGCAGCGTGGCAACCACCCCGGCGCTAACCACGTGAGGCGCAGCGCAGAACAGTGCGACTTTCGGCCCGCTGAACTTCGTGGCCAGTTCAGCCTGGGTGATGAAGGCGAGCTCGTGAACAACCGGGGCCAGGTGCGTAAAGGCCGCACTCACCTTCGTGCCAGCCTGGCTCTCCGACGAGACGCCACGGAGCTCCAGATGCGGGTGCTGCGCAACGAGCCGCAGCAGCTCGCCCGCCACGTAGCCCGTGCCGCCAACGATCAGGGCCGGAACCCGGGTGCTCATGCCAGCTTAAGCTTAAGGTGCGAGGCGACGGCGTCGCCGATCTGCATGGACTCGGTGACCGCGTTGATCGCCTTCACGCCCATGCGCTGGACGATGATCTCCTTGCCCACGTCGTTGTCGGTGGCCGGCCCCGTGACGATGGCAGGCTCGATGCCGAAATCCTCCCGCAACAGTTTCACGCCACCCCAGGCGGCAACCGGATCATTGGCGCACAGCACAAGGCAGTGAAGGGAGGCCCTTATCCCTTCGTCACGCAGGATGGCCTCCACACCGTAGGCGCCGAGAATGCCATCGCCGAGTTCGTAGACGATCACGTCCGGTTTCTGGGCGGCGAGCCTGGTCAGCATCATGCGGGTGACCGCGGGACCGTTCTTGCCCGTCGTGCAGACCACGCCGAAGTCGGAAAAGATCAGCGACGACCGTGCTCCGGCGTCCTCCATGGCGAGGATGTCCCGGCGGAGCGCCACGCCAGTGGCCTTGAAGACATCGACCGTGTGCCCGTGGTGCCGCAGCCGGCTGACGATGGCACAGGCCGCCGCCGTCTTGCCCGAGTTCATGCACGTCCCCGCGATGGCCACGACCGGCACGCCCCGCGTATCCAGGGGTGGGTCAACAACAAGCTTCTCCATGCCGACCCGTGCCGGCACGCCGATGCGCTCGCCGAGGAAGGGGAAGTCGAGCACGGTGCCGAGCACGCGCACATCGAAGGGCTGGCCGAAGCTGGCATTGATCGAGTCGCAAACGCCGATGACGCCACCCATGTTCAGCAGCTGAAGCGTGTCGCCGACGGCGAGCGTCCCGGGAATGTGGCCGGAGTAGCCGAACAGCGCCTTCCGGTGGCCGAGCGCGCCGACCACGATGTCGCCCTTCTTGACCACGGCCATGCGCCCGCTGGTGAGCTCCAGCTGGTTGTAGTTGCTCTTGTTATTTAGCACCTCGGCGGCGATCAGCACGCCCTCCTCGCAGGGCAGCTCCGCGCTCACGCGCAGCTCCCGCTTGAGATTCAGGTGCTGGGCAACGGAGGCGATCTTGTCGGCGATAATGGTTTTCATGGCATTCCTGGTACGTTACCGGGCCGTTATTGCGGCTTGCCGCCCGCGGCCCGCGTCTGCAGCGTGCCGGGCAGGGAGAGGATCCGGGAGAATCCCAGCGCATCGGCGGGCGTCCACTCGCCGGCCTTCTCGCCGTAGACACCCTTCGTCGCCGCCAACAGCGAGTGCGGCGAGAGCGCGCCTTCGATGAACAGGTTGCCGGGCCGGAGCACGATCTTCACGTCGCCGGTCACCCGCTGCTGTGCCGAGCTGAGCAGGGCCTCGATATCCCGGCACACCGGGTCGAGCTGCTTGCCCTCGTGGATGAAGTCGCCGTACTGGGTGGCGACCTGGTCCTTGATCCGCTGCTGCGGGCCGGAGAGTACGAGCTTCTCGAGTTCGCGGTGTGCGGTCAGCAGGATGTCGGCCGCCGGCGCCTCGAAGGCCACCCGGCCCTTGGTGCCGAGCACCGTGTCGCCAACGTGGATGCCGCGGCCGATGCCGTAGGGGCCGGCAACCGTTTCCAGCGTTTCAATGAGTGTCACCGGGTCCATGGCCTTGCCGTCGAGCGCGGTTGGCACGCCCTGCGTGAAGCTGATCGTGTGCCGTGCGGCTGGCCGCGGCTTGTCGAAGGCACTGGCGGACAACACCCAGGCGTCTTCCGGAATGGACTCCTTCGAGTCCAGCGTTTCCCGACCGCCGATCGTCACGCCCCACAGGCCACGATTAATGGAATACGCAGAGCCCTTCGCCGGCACGGGGAAGCCGTGCTGTTCCAGGTAGGTCTGCTGCTCGGTCCGGATGAAGCCCTGGTCGCGAACGGGCGCCAGCACTTCGAGTCCCGGGGCGATCGTCCGCAGCGCGATTTCGAAGCGCACCTGGTCGTTGCCGGCGGCCGTGCAGCCGTGGGCCACGGTCTGGCTGCCCCTCGCGCGGGCCAGTTCGGCGAGTAATGTTGCCTGGATGCCGCGCTCGGCGCCCACGCACAGCGGGTACAGGTGGCCACGCCGGACGTTGCCAAAGATCAGGTACTTCAGCACCCGCTCGAAGAACACGGAGCGGGCCTCCACCAGCACGTGCTCGATGGCGCCGAGCGCCTTTGACCGGCGCTCCAGGTCCTTCTCGGCCTCGGCGTCGATGCCCCCCGTGTTGATCGTCACGGTGACGATCGGCCGCCCGTAGTGCTCCTTCAGCCAGGGCACACAAAAGGACGTGTCGAGCCCGCCCGAGAAGCCGAGGATGATCGGTGAGGCGCTGTTCTTCTGGGTCGTCATGTCATTCCTCTAAAAAGGTACCGGACCTTAGTTATTTAGTTGTTTCAATAACCAACAAACACAAGTCAGGTACCGCTGTTAAACCGCGCTCGCAGTTTTGCCACGAGCCGACGCTGGTCGCCGCCCGTGCGGGTGGCGATGAAAATCGTATCGTCGCCGGACACTGTGCCCACAATCTCCGGCCAGGCACTGCGGTCCAGCGCCAGCGCCACCTGTCCGGCCGCGCCAACCGCCGTTTTCACGACAGTCTGGTACGGCCCTGCCGTCCGGGTTTCGAGCACGAACTCCGCCAGCACGTCGAGCTCGCGGCCGGTGTCGGCCTCCTCACCGTCGGCAACCGGCCGGTACTCCTGGTCCAGTTTGGAAATCCCGAGCTGGTGCAGGTCCCGGCTGATGCTGGACTGGGTGGCCTCTATGCCCCGCTTGTGAAGCAGATCTACCAGTTCGTCCTGCCGCGACACGTGCTGCCGCCGCAGGATCTTCAGGATCGCCTGCTGCCGCTGCTCGCGTTGTTCGGCCGAAATGGGCACTAGTACTCCATGCACATAAGCTCGAAGGGATGCGCATAGTATCCAGATCGCTGCGGGTGTCAAGCGCGGGGTTCACGCCCCTACAATGACGTCATCATGCAAGCACTACTCACAGCCGCTGCCGGCGGCGACGCCCAGGCCCAGTACGAACTGGCGCTCCGCCATGACAACGGGGAGGACAACGCCGGGAGAGACGGCCGGGATGCGGCGGAGGCGGCCCGGTGGTATCGCCTTGCGGCCGACCAGGGTCATGCCGACGCCCAATTGCACCTGGGTTTGATGTACGACTCCGGTGACGGCGTCACCCAGGACGAGAAGGCCGCAGCGGAGTGGTACCGGCGGGCCGCCGACCAGGGCAATGTCGACGCCCAGGTCAATCTCGGGTTGATGTACCTGAACGGGACCGGCGTGGCGAAGAATGAAGCCGCCGCCGTGCACTGCTTCCGGATGGCGGCGACGACCGGCCACCCGAAGGCGCAATTCAACCTCGGCGCGCTGCTATACAACGGCGCCGCGGGGGAACCGGATCTCGGCGAGGTCTATCAGTGGTGGACGCTCGCTGCCCTGCAGGGCCACCCGTCGGCCCAGCAGAACCTGGAAGTTATCGCCGGGAAGCTCAGCCGCGAACAGCTGGCAGTCGCGCAGGCCGCCGTCGCTGAATTGATCCACCGCACCTGAAAGCACTCCTACGGCGACGAGTGACGCCCCTGCGACTCGCCGGCCGGGACACCACCCGGGCCGAAGCGCCGCTCGATGCACTGCCAGCCGCCACGCGCATTGGCCAGGATCAGGGTGGCCGCGCGCGTGCCGTAGTCGGTCCCGGTGACAAACGGCGTGACGCGGGCCCGGTCTTGCGGGGTGTCGCCCGCCGGCTCTGCCACCGGCATGCGCCGGCCAGCCAGGGCCAGCAGTTCTTCCGTCTCGACCTCGGGTCGGCGCAGGTAATCTTCGAGCGCGCGCTGTAACCAGCCGACCTTCGGCCACGGCGTTTCCCGCGGGGAATTCGAGAGTGCCGTGATACCGGCGGGCAACTGCCAGCGCGCACCAAGCGTGCCGGCCGGCGCGACGATGCCCTCAAGTCCCTGATCCAGTGTGCCAACCAGCAGGCTGAAGCCCGCGTACCGCGCTTCGTCCCTGTCTACGGCGTCGAGGAACGGACCGGCTGCGGACGTGCCCGTAAGCCAGTCACGAACCAGCGCGCCACGGCTCAGGTGACGGTCAGCTGCCGGGGGCCGCAGCGGGTTGTTCGTGACCACGGCCAGCCGACCGCTTCGGCTCACGCCGAGCCAGCTCCCACCGGCCTTAAGGTCCCGGCCGCCGAACACGTCCGGTGCTTCCGGCCACCAGTCCGCCGCCACGCTAGGCCGCTGATGAAACTCGTCGCGGTTACCGAGCAGGATCAGTGGGTAACGCGGATGGGCGTTCCAGGCGATGGCGATCAGGCACATGGGTTCAGCGTCAGGGCCGGCGGAACATTGGGCTGTCGAAACCAAGGCTGGCCAAGGGCTTACCCTTGTCACTGTCAAACCAGTGTTCAATTAACTGGAAGGCAATTGACTCGCGCGGCGGCAGGCCGATGGCACCCGCTCGAATCTCCTGTCGCGTGAGCCAGCGGGCTTCCACGAGTTCGCCATCATTGAAGCGGATGTCCTCGCTCAGCGCCTCGGCGTGAAAACCCAGCATCATCGCGGCCGGGAACGGCCAGGGTTGCGACGCGAGGTAGCGGCACTCACCGACCCGGATATTTGTTTCCTCGTGGACTTCCCGGGCTACGGCGTCTTCCAGCGACTCGCCGGGTTCGACGAAGCCGGCGATCGTGGAAAAACGGCCCTCGGGCCAGGTGGCCTGGCGGCCGAGCAGGCAGTGCTCGCCCCGGTGTACCAGCACGATTACGGCGGGGTCGATGCGGGGAAAGCTCTTGTGGTCGCAGCCGTCGCCTGTGCAGGCCATGACAAAGCCACCCTCGGTAGCCCGGTTCGGCGCGCCGCACACACCGCAGTGCCGGTGGCGCTCCTGCCAGAGAATCATGGCGCGGGCGTAGGCCAGCAGCGCCGCGTCGGCCGCGCTCACCTCGCCGACGACTTCGCGCAGGCCACGAAAGCCCTCGGCCGGGAGATTGGCCGGTGGTGTGTCGCCGCGGACCTCGACAGCAAAGAGCGCGCGCCCCTCGCGCCGCCCGAGAAAAACCGCCCCCTCGGGGCTGGTGACCAAAACCTCGATCTCTTCCCGCTGGCAGACCGCGATAGCGCCGTCGCGAAGCAGGCAGCGCGATTGCCAGATCGGCACGAAACGCGCCTCCGGTTCGGCAAAGGCCGCCGCGAGTGCCTCCGGCTGCTGGCGCAGCGCGGAAAAGCGCTCCACACCCGAGCCCGTGAAGGTGACGCGAATCATCCGGTCAGGTTACGCATGATCTTTCACTTCGCAAAACGGGCAGCGCCGGTAGTCGAGGGCGTAGGCATCCTGCACGTACGGCCCTTCGCACAGCGCGCACCAGGCGAGCTGCAGTTCCCGCCGTGACACCACGCACCGGTACAGATTCCAGGTCCATTCGAAGGACAGCTGCGGCTCCGGGTGCATCGCCCGGTATGCCTCGAAGGCATCGCACAGCCCGTTGCCCAGCTTGACCCCCGTCTCGGCGACGGCCCGCAGCGTGCGGCTGTCCCCGTCCGGCTGCATGACTTCGGAAACGACGAACAGGCCGATCAGCAGGCTGGCTTCGCCCTGCCGGCGGGCCGAGCTGACAAACGGGGCGATCTGGCTGGGGGTCTTGCCACGGCGCCGACGCACGTTGTCGCCACCCGGGAAGTAACTGGCGTAAATCTTCCGGATCCGGTCCTCGGTGAATCCCGTGCACTGGCGGATCGTGCCCGTCCGGGCCTCGTGCCCGATCATCCGGATGGCCAGGTCGAAGCGCTCCCGTTCGCCCGCGTAGCGGTTGTCTGTGGCACGCATGTTTCCCTCGACTTTCAATAGATTTGGTCCATTTGGACCAAATCATGGTGATAAGAATGTTTATTTGGTCGATTCGGACCATTTATAGTACAGTCTGGTCACCCGGGGGAAGTGTGCAAATGGCGAGCAAATGGCCCGATTCACAGGTTCGCCGGGAAATTCACGAGTTCAACCGCGAGTTTCTGGAGCTGATCCGTGCCGATGGCAGCCCCGGAGCGGCTTACGGCCTGGACCCGGCCGTACGGCAGCGGCTCCGGCAGCTGGCCCCGGCGGCGCTCGAGGCCGTCGCCGCCACGCCCTGTTTGCTGGCGGCCTTTACGGTACTTCCCCCGCGGTTGACGGCGCCGGGTGTAGCGGAACCGCCGTTGCTGGCGGCCCGTGGGCCGCAGGCGGATGCCGCGCGCCTGTTCGCCGCCTCCCTGCTGGCCTGGCTGTGGCACACAGCCCGGCAGGATCGCCTGCTGGCGGCCCTGTGCATCGGGCCCGGAAGCCTGACCGTGGAGCATCTCAGCAGTGCCGCTTTCCGCGATCTGCAACGCACCGCCGCGGTTGCCTCCGAGTGCCTTGAGGCGCGGTTTTGTCGGCATCCGCGCCTGTGGCCCGATCTGGTGCGGGCCGCCACCATTCCGGCTGGCCCGGTACTCACGGCCACGCGCCTGTCTCTCATCCAGCTCACGCTCATCAGCCGCACTTGAAAGACACCAACGTTGTGTCGCCGCAGCAAGCAGGCACAATGCCGCGCCATGCACGCGCTCTCGGTTCGGAGGCTCACCAAGGTTTACGCCAACGGCGTTCGCGCGCTGGACGGAATCGACCTTGCGGTGGCCACCGGCGACTTCTTCGCACTGCTCGGGCCCAACGGGGCCGGCAAGACCAGCCTGATCGGCATCGTCACCTCGCTGGTGACCAAGACCAGCGGCACGGTTCGCGTTTTTGGCCACGACCTCGATCGCGATCTGAACGCGGTCAAGAACGCCATTGGCGTGGTTCCCCAGGAGCTCAACGTCAACCTGTGGGACAAGGTCAATAACATCGTCGTCAACCAGGCGGGCTTCTATGGCCTGACCCCCGCCCGTGCCCGTCAGCGCGCCGAGGTGTGCCTCCGGCAGCTGCAGTTGTGGGACAGGCGCAATGACACCGCACGGACGCTTTCCGGCGGTATGAAGCGCCGGCTGATGATTGCCCGGGCGCTGGTGCACGAGCCGCGCCTGCTGATCCTGGATGAGCCCACCGCGGGCGTGGATATCGAGATCCGACGTTCCATGTGGGATTTCCTGCGGGAACTCAATGCCGCCGGTACGTCGATCATCCTGACCACGCACTACCTGGAAGAGGCGGAGAACCTTTGCAGGAATATCGCGATCATCGACCACGGACGGGTTATCGAGCAGGGGCCAATGACCGGTGTGCTGGGCAAGCTCAGCGAGGAAGTATTCCTGCTGACGCCGCGGGAGCCGGTGCACGTCTTGCCGTCGTTGCCGGGTTTCGAGATCCGGCTTAACGGGCCGCAGGAACTTGAGGTGGCCATGCCGCGCACCCGGAGTGTGAACGAGCTCTTTGCGGCGCTCTCTGGTGCCGGCGTGCAGATCTTAAGCCTGCGCAACAAGGCCAATCGCCTTGAAGAGCTGTTCCTGACGCTGACGGAGCGCAACGCGCCGTCCGCGCCGGCGGGCAGACAGTCGTCGAAAGGGGCGCCGCGGTGAGCCTTCGGCAACAGGCCATCGCCCTCTCGACCCTGTCCCGGAAGGAGTACCACCGCGTCGTGCGGATCTGGGCGCAAACGATCCTGCCGCCGGCGATCAACATGGCGCTGTACTTTGTCATCTTCGGCAACCTGATCGGTAGCCGCATCGGGCAAATGGGCGGCTTTGACTACAAGCAGTACATAGCCCCCGGCCTGATCATGATGGCCGTCATCACCAACGCTTATGGCAACGTGGTGTCGTCTTTCTTCTCGGCGAAGATCAATCGCCACCTCGAGGAAATGCTCGTGGCGCCGATGGCGAATGTGACAATCGTTCTCGGGCACATGGCGGGAGGAATCATCCGCGGCGTGTTGGTCGGGCTGGCGGTGACGGGCGTTGCGCTGCTGTTCACTCCGCTGCCATTTGCGCACCCTCTGATCACAATCTCCGTCTTCCTGCTCTGTGCCGCCATCTTCTCACTGGGCGGCCTTATCAACGGTATCGTGGCCAGAAACTTTGACGACGTCACCATCATCCCGTCGTTCGTCCTGCAGCCGCTGATTTATCTCGGCGGCGTGTTCTACTCAATCGAGATGTTGCCGGGCCTGGCGCAGCAGATCTCCCGGCTCAATCCGATCCTCTACCTGGTGAATGCGTTCCGCTACGGGATGCTCGGTGTGTCCGACGTGCCGATCGGCTTCGCGTATCTGATGATGGTGCTGAGTGTCGCCGTCCTGTTCGGGACGTGCGTCCTGATGCTGAATCGCGGCTTCCGGATCCGGGAGTAGGAGCGGCTTCAGGCGGGTGGCTGGTATTCCTGAACGGCCAGGGCGAGCGTGCCCGGTCCGGCGTGCACGCTGTAGGCCGGGCCGAGATCCGCAACCAGGATCGACTCCAGGTTCGGAAAGGCCGCGATGCAGGCAATCCGCAGCGCTTCTGCCGCGTCTGGCGCGTTGGCATGGGCGATGGCCAGGCGCAACGAAGCCGAACCGGACTTCAGGAGCCGGTCCTGGGTGACCAGGCGTAGAAGCGCGGACACCAGGTCACCTCCCCGGGGCAGGATTCCCCGGACCTTGACGCCGCCCTTCGCGGTGGTGCCCAGCAGGAAACTGAGTGGCAACGCGCGAGCCAGCCAGCGCCACGGCTGCCGAATGCGGCCGCCCCGCACTGTGTAGCTCAGATCCGGCACCGCGCCGTAAGTGCGCGTGCAGGCCGCCGACCGTTCGGCGGCCGCGACAACTTCCGCGGGGGACTTGCCCGCCTGGGCATTCTCAGCCGCGCACAGCATGACCAGGCCGTGCCCGACCGAGACGTTCTTGCTGTCGATAACGGTCAGCTGGCCGGGTTTACTCATCCGGCTGGCCGCGGACTGCGCGGCCTGGTAGGTGCCACTGAGCCGGCTCGTGAGGATGACTGCCACAACGTGTTCGAAGTGTGATGAGAGCAGTTCGTAGGCGCGGCGAAAATCACCGGGCGGCGGCTGCGAGGTCTTGGGATGCTCGGGATTCCTGCCGAGTTCCGCCCAGAAGCCTGCGGCTGTCATGCCGACCTTGTCGAGGTGGCTTTCGCTGCCAAAATTCACGCGCAGCGGCACCATCTGAATGCCGAACTTGTCCCAGATGGCGGGCGGCAAATCGGCGCCGGAGTCCGCAACGATTGCGACGCGACGCCCATCGGCCTTCAGCGAACGTTCCTGGCGCTCCATGTCGTCGGCCTTTTCCGCCGAGACCTTCCCGTAGCGCCGGGCGATGGTGAAGGCAGCAACCGGGTCGTTGACGTGCACGTGGAGGCGCGCCTTGGTGGCTCCACCGACCACGACCACGCTGCTGCCGATGCCGGCCAGTTCGGTCCGCAGGCCGTCCCGGTCGACCTTCGGGCCCGTGATCAGGCACTCAGTGCAATAGCGGTGTTCCAGCGGACCGGTGTGACCAAGATCGGCGGCGCTGCGGGCGGCGGGATCACCGTCCTCGACAGCCGGTATGGCGGGCGCGAGGCCCGGCTGCAGGGCGTCGGCCATCCCCTCCAGCAGCACGAGCAGGCCGCGCGCGCCCGCATCCTCAACCCCGGCGTTGCGCATTGAGGCCAGGGTTTTCCGGGTGGTGGCGACGGCTTCTCGTGCCCGGTTGAGCAGCGCCGTCAGTAGTGTTGGAAAGTCGGATTTCTCGGGCAGCTGGCCGGGTGCGACGGCGGCGGCAATGTCGCGCATGACGGTCAGTACCGTGCCCTCGGCCGGGTTCTGGATAGCGCTGCGGGCAAAGTTTTCGGCGGTGGCCAGCGCCAGCGCGAGCTCCTCGGGACGGACGCGCTCGTGCCCGGCCAGCGACTCGCTGAGTCCCTGCAGGTACTGCGCAAAGATGGCGCCGGAATTGCCCCGAGCACCATCCAGCGCGGCGTCGGCTGCCGCGGTCAGCAGTTCACCGGCGTGGCGTGTGGAGGTGGTTGTCAGCCTCTCGCCAACGGCAGTGAAGGTCAGTGCGAGATTGGTGCCTGTGTCGCCGTCGGGTACCGGAAAGACGTTGATCCGGTCCAGGTGTCCCCGCTCACCGATGAGACGCGAGATGCCCCCGAGCAGCAGTCGCTGAAAGCGACGGCCATCGAGGTAGGCGATACGCAAGGGGAGGTGAGGTTTCACTTGCGGAGCAGTGTAAACCGGCGGCCCTGACTGGACAGCACAATCCCGTTACTGGTGATGCTTTCAATTGTCGGGCCTTCCTTAAGTTGTTCGCCTTCCTTGTACTTGCGGGTGTTGATGACCACAAAACGGCTGGCAGGCTGATTGCTGTAGACGTGCAGGTCGAGATTCAGCAGTGGAATGTTCAGCGTCCCGGAACCGATCAACTGCTCGGTGGTCGGCAGTTCATTGCCCGCGATGATTCGCGATGGCTTGGCGCTGGCCGGGGCAGCCGGCACCTCGGCGGCCGCGGCAAATTCAGGTGCCGGCCCGGGCGCCGCCGGCGCCGGCTCGGCCATTTCCTGGACCATCGGCGGATCGCGCTCAATCTCCAGGGGCGGCTCGAACAGTGGTTCGCCGAACTCACTTTCGCGGGCCAGCGGGCGGATGTCCGACGGTCGGGGTGATTCCGTATCTGGGGCCGGGATCGAAACGACGGGTTCCGGCGCCGGCGCGTTAGCACTACGGTCAAACCATTGCATTGCCATGAAGACCCCGTTCGCGGCAAGCACAACCACCAGGATCGGCAGCCACCAGATAGTGCGCCGCGAGCGCGGTGCGGCGTAGCGAGCGTCGGCGAGTCCCGGCGTTACGGTGCGCTGCCGTTCAGCATCGCTCTTGCGCAGGGCATCCAGGATGAAGGACATCGCGCGCGCTTGCCGGTCAGTTCGCCAGCGCCAGGCGCGGCATGTCGCCGCCGCCCAGATCCGAGTTGATCGCCGCCTGCGTGGCGGGGCCCGCTATTCCGTCGACTGGCAGGAGCCGGGTGCGCTGGTAGTCCCGGACCCTGGCGGTGAGGTTGTCGTCGTAGAGGTCCGAGTCCATCGGGTCTACCGGGTTGCCCTGGATCCAAGCGAGGCTCTTTCGCAGCCAGCGGATATCCGGATCGCGCATGCCGGGCAGAAATGACTTGACGGCGCTTGTGCCGGGCCGCCACAGCAGCAGGTACTCACCGAACCACAACTCCTCAAGCTCGCTGTTGGCCACCAGGAACTCCGTGCCATCGATATCGATCTCTGCCGTCTGCGGTCCCAGTCCTGCCAGCACCACCTGATGCGGGTCGCTGTTGCGATCCCGGAGCGTCATGATCACGGGCCGGCCGAGCGTGCGCACCTGGTCCAGTGTGCCTCGCTGGTAGAGGCAATGCAGGCCCTGTTCCTCAGCCTGGACGCACGGCCGCTTGGTGTCGTCCTTCAGGTCCACGTTCCAGAGCCGGAACAGGGTGGTGAAGGCAGTATCCGTGCCGGTCTTGCTGGCATTGGCTTTCAGCAAGGTAGCCAGCGGGACAGCCGGTTCCTGATCCTCCGCGGCGGCGAGAGGGGCTACAGGTACAGGTAATTCGGGTTCTGGCGTTGTGGCCGCGACGACGGCCGCCGACTGTGGTTGCTCGTCACGGTTGGCGCGCAGCCACTGGACTCCGGCAAAGGCGGAGGCCAGCACGATCGCAAGTCCGGCTGCGGTCAGGCCGACGAGACCTGCCCGGCGTGTCAACCAGGACCGTCGCCACCAGGCAAAACGGCCTGCGGGGCGGTCGAAGACCTCGGCTGCGGCCTCGCGTACCAGTTCAGGCGTCAGCTGGTGTTGTTCCAGGGTGAAGGCGCCGAGCAGTGCCCGGTCGGCAATGACGTTGATCATGCGGGGTATGCCGCCGGAGAGTCGGAACAGTTCCCGCTTGGCCGGGACTGTAAAGATCTGGCCGATGGCCCCAGCGACCTTGAGCCGGTGATCGATGTAGGCCGAGGATTCGTCCCGTGACAAGGGCTCCAGGTGATAGCGGCCCGTGATGCGCTGGGCGAGCTGCCGCATGTCATTGCGCTCGAGCACCTCGCGGAGTTCCGGCTGGCCAATCAGGATGATTTGCAACAGCTTCTGCTTCGCCGTTTCGAGGTTGGTGAGCAGGCGGACCTGTTCCAGCACATCCACACGCAGATTCTGGGCTTCGTCGACGATGAGGATGGTGCGGCGGCCGAGGCCGTGATTCCTGAGAAGGAAGACGTTGAGGGTATCCGTCAACGCCTTGATGCTGTTGCGCTGTTCCGGGACCCCGATATGCAGTTCTTCGCAGATAGACGTGAGGAACTCGACGCGGGAAAGCTGCGAGTTCAGCACGACCGCAACATCGGCAAAGTCGGGCAGCTGCTGAAGCAGGCTGCGCACGAGCGTCGTTTTGCCGGTGCCCACTTCCCCTGTGAGCTGGATGAAGCCCCCGCTTTCCTTGACCCCGTAGATCAGGTGAGCGAGCGCTTCCGCGTGCCGCTCGCTCATGTAGAGATAGCGGGGATCGGGGGTGATCGAGAATGGCTTCTCGTTGAGGCCAAAGAAACTGGTGTACATCAGGACTCAGACTAGCAGGCTGTCAGTCCCGCCGCCGCAGCACGATATAACGCGCCGCCCAACGCAGGCCATCATATTCCGCGCCGAAATCCGCCAGTGCCCCCACTGCCTGCTGCAGCAGCTCATCAGCCCGCTCCCGGGCCCGGGACATGCCGAACAGGTGCGGGTAGGTGGCCTTGTCCTTGGCCTGGTCCGAACCACCGGTCTTGCCGGTCTCAGCGGTGCTGCCCTCGATGTCGAGAATGTCGTCCTGCACCTGAAAGGCCAACCCCAGGGCATCAACGAAACGCTCCAGCGCGTGCAGGGTCGGGTTGGGCAGGTCGCTCCGGCAACAGGTTGCCGCCAGCACACTGGCGCGCAGCAGGCGGCCGGTCTTGAGCCTGTAGATGTGCTCCAGTTGGGCAGGGTCGATGCGCCGCCCTTCGGCAGCCAGATCCATCGACTGTCCGCCGGTCATGCCATTGGATCCACAGGCATCAGCGATCAACGCGACCAGTTTGACCTGGGCGGCAGGGTGCCCGCGGAGCGCCGGGTGTGTGGCGAGAATTTCGAAGGCGAGGGGCTGCATGGCGTCGGCGGCGAGGATGGCTGTGGCCTCATCGTAGGCGCGGTGGGTCGTCGGCCGGCCGCGCCGGAGGTCGTCGTCGTCCATGGCGGGCAGATCGTCGTGGATCAGCGAAAAGGCATGCATCAATTCGATCGCGGCTGCCGGCGCGTCCAGAATGTCGACTGATATCTGCAATGCCTCGCCAGCCGCGTAGACCAGGATGGGGCGGATACGCTTGCCACCGCCGAGGGTGGAATAGCGCATGGCCTCGTGCAGCCGTTGCGGCGCGACGTCGACCGCGGGCAAATAGCGATCAAGTACGCCTTCGATGCGGGCCACGTAGGCGTCAGCGCGGGTGCGGAAGGACATGGACGGAATGATCATCGCGTTAAAAACGTCGACACAGGATAGAGGCTAGCGCCGGAGCTAGCCAAGCCTGGGGCTATAATTGCGGCCAGGGCCACCGCTCGAGCGTTGCGGCACGAGGCCGGGCAGAAGTTGGCTTTGCGAGGAGTCCCGATGCGTGCGGTCGCCGTGGCGCACCCTAACGTGGCCCTCATCAAGTACTGGGGCAAACGGGCCCGTGTCGGCAATCTGCCGGCCACCGGCTCGCTGTCACTGGTGCTCGGCGGGCTATCCACCGAAACCAGCGTGCGCTTCGACCCTGCGCTGCACCGCGACCGGGTGGTGCTGGACGGACACGAGGATCCGGAAACCACCGGCCGCGTAACCGCCTGCCTGGATCTGCTGCGCCGGGAGGCTGGTGTTTCCAGTTGCGCGGAGGTCAGGTCGCACAATGACTTTCCGACCGGCGCCGGTCTGGCCTCATCCGCCTCGGGCTTCGCAGCCCTCGTCACGGCGGGCGCGGGCGCTCTGGGCCTGCACCTTGCACCCCACCGCCTCGCCGAGATTGCCAGGCTCGGGTCCGGTTCGGCACCGCGGTCCCTGCTCGGCGGTGTCGTGTTGCTGACCAACCGGGGCGAGACGACGGTCTGCGAGCAGGTTGCAGCACCCTCGGACTGGCCGCTTTCGATCGTGGTGGCGGTGACCACTGCAGGCCCAAAGGCCACCAGCTCCCGCGAGGGCATGGCGCAGAGCGAGGCGACCTCGCCCTATTACGACGCCTGGGTGCAGACCCATGCGTCTGATCTGGACGCCGGATTGTCAGCGGTTCGCGCGCGAGACTTTGCGGCGCTGGCCGAACTCGCCGAACACAATTGCCTCAAGATGCACGCCGTGATGATGACCACCAGACCACCGCTGCTGTACTGGACGCCGGGAACACTGGCCTGCCTGCAGCGTATTCAGGAGTTGCGGCGGAACGGTGTGGCCGTCTTTTTCACGGTGGATGCCGGGCCTCAGGTGAAGGCGGTGTGTCTGCCGGCCGCCGTGGAGGTCGTTGCAGCAGCGCTCCGCGCTGTACCCGGGGTGCTGCAAATCCTGCGCAGTTCGCTGGGTGAGGGGGCTCGCCTTCGTGGCAGCCCTGATTGAAGCAGAGGCTCCCGGCAAGCTGGTTCTCGCGGGTGAATACGCCGTACTCGAGGGAGCGCCCGGGCTGGCGGTCGCCGTTGGTGTGCGGGCCCGGGCCCGGCTGCGGTCGATTCCCGGGCAAGGCAATCAGCTCGTGATTCCCGACACGGGCCAGCGTTTCGGCTTCCGCTGGGTATCCGATAGTGGCCCCCGCTGGGAAAAGAACTCGCCGGGCGCCTTCGGCCTGCCTCTGGAGGTGTGCGCGGAAATACTGACAGCACGCGGTCTGCTGCCACGCGCTTCCGCGCTGCCGGCCTGTGAGATCGAACTCGTGACTGCGGACTTCTTCCAGGCCGGCAAGGACGGTCAGCGGATGAAGCTCGGCCTTGGTTCGAGTGCTGCGGTTGTTGTGGCGCTGACCGGCGCACTGTTGCGCTTTGCCGGTGGGCCTGCTCTTGCCCGACAGGACCTGATCGACATTTGTTGTGAAGCGCACCGTCGTCTCCAGGGCGGCATCGGTAGTGGCATCGACGTGGCTACATCGATAACCGGCGGAACCGTAGCCATCAGTATCAGTCGCCAGCCTGTGACGGATGCCCGGGTTGTGCAGGCGCTACCCGTCGCCTGGCCCCGCCGGCTCCGACTCGTGGCTGTCTGGTCCGGCCAGAGCGCTTCCACGCCGGCCATGCTGGGCCGATTGCGGGCCTTCCGCGAGCGTAACGCGGAAGGTTTTTCCGGCCACATGGAACGCCTCGGGGCGACGGCCGGGCAGGCGGTTGCCGCGTGGCGGGCGGAGGATCTCGGTGGCCTGCTCGGCGCGGTGGCCAGTTACGAGTCCGGACTTCGTCGCCTGGACGAATCAGCCGGCATCGGGATCTTTTCCCCGGTCCACGAACAGCTGGGCGGTATCGCACGCCGGCACGCCGCCGTCTACAAGCCATCCGGCGCTGGTGGCGGGGATTTCGGGATTGCCCTGACGGATTCCCGCGACGTGGAGCAGGCGCTGCGGGCGGATTATGCCGCCGCCGGTTACCCGGTGCTGGACGCCGAACTGTGTGCGCCGGGACTGAGTGTGCGCGGTGGCGCGATACCGGCGGGAGGTCTGGCAGCGCCGGCTCAGTGGACGAAGCGGTAATACTCCACGCCGGCATCCTGAAAGGCATGACCGGCGTGCGAGCCGATTCTCTCAACCACGAATTCCCCGGCCGGTGCGACCTTCAGGCCGGCAGGTTCCACACCGTCGCGCAGGGCGAGGTATTGGTCCGCCGTGATATCGATGGCCGGTCGCAAGGCATCTTCCAGGTGGATTCGGCGCGCGGCCTCTTCCCAGCCGGGAACGACCTGTAGCGGGATTGCGTCGGCGGCGTTCCCGCTGCCATAGCCAATCGTCAGCAGTTCCCGGCCGGCCAGGTCAATACCACGGTGGCAGGCATCTGAAAGCCCGGCGGCCAGCCAGGCTGGCAGAGCGCCGGTGTAGAGGTTGCCGACTTCGCGCATCCACTCCGTGCCGAGTTCCATCTTTCCGTGAATGTTGGTCTGGAATGCTTCGCTCTGCCGGAATACCTTCAGTACAGCCATGCACAACGGAAATATCTCGTCCTGGATGCGCTCGCTGACGGCCAGCACATTGAGCTCCGGCATGGTGTTCATTTCCGAAAGAACATCCGCCATCGCCACGCCAGCGCCTCCGCAGTAGGTGGCGAGCTCGTCCTGATCGGTCACACCGCCCTGTGCCAGGGCGAACAGATAGGCGACGCCAAAGCCCGTTTCCGGCATCCGCGCGTAGGGCCGGTGCATGAATATGGCCTCGACGCTGCGCAGATAGGCGGCTGGTTCCAGCTGCCGGCGGGCGTACAGTTCGTCGAGTGCGCGACGCACTTCATCCACGTAGCAATTGGTCGAATAGCGACCGTTGTAGACCGGAATGTCCAGGCAATGGGCATGGCCATTCAGCCGGCCCGTGAGCGGTTTGCGGAAATCGATCCCGCGGTACTCGGATGCTGTCCCCGAGTGGCGCAAATTGATGCTGGCAATACGAGGCTCCGACTCCAGCAGCATCGCCACGGCGCCCGCGCCCTGGGTTGGCTCACCGCTGCTACCTCTTTCGTACAGCGCCTTGTCCGAGCAGACGACGATGGCAACGCCGTGCTCGCCGTCGTTGTTCAGGAACCGCACCGCACTCTTCATCGCATAGATGCCGGCGAGGCATGCGTGCTTGAATTCGGGTACTTCACAGTTGCGCGCGATTGGCGGTAACCCGAGGCCTCGCAGGGCCTCGTCCACCATGCCCTTGACGATGATGGCGCCGGCGGAGTTGTCCGTGCTGGATTCGGTGCCGAGGGCCAGGTAGCGGATGCGCGCGGGGTCTACGTCGTATTGGCGAATCAGGCGCAGCAGGGCGTTCGCGGCCATCGTGTAGACGCTGTGCTGTGGCCCCAGCAGCCTGAAGCCGGAGCCGACCACGCGCCGGATCTTCTGCCAGTCGGCGCCAGTCCACTCGCACCACTGTTGAAGGTCCACGCGGTAAGGCGGGAGGTACAACGCCATGCCACTGAGGCCCGAATGGCCCGCAATGGAAGCTGTGGATAAATTGCTGTGTGTCGTTGGCGCCATGCGCGTGCCGTCGCTAGCAGACGGTGGGATTTGTCAGCCCACCATTAGAGGATTCATTGCACGGTGATGGTAATTGGGGGCGAAAGCACCGGCGGATTGTGCGGCACGTGATTACCGTCGCCGAGCAGGAGCTGCAACGTGTGCTGACCCGGCGCCAGGGTGATCTCTGCTGTCTCCTGGCCTTGACCGAAATGCAGATGTTGCGCGTCCTTCGGAATCACCTGGCCCAGGTCCGGTGGCGGGACGTCGACCAGCAGGTGATGGTGACCGGTATTCGGCGTGGCATCGCCGGCCGGGGCCAGGGTCATGGCCTGCAGGTCAAATTGCACCGTCACGGGGGAACTCACCACGTCACCGTCCTTGGGGCTGAGGATCGTTACCGATGCGCCCTCCGGTGCTTCGTTGCGGGGTAGTGCAGGTGCCTCGGCTGCCGCTGGTTCGCCGGCTGGCGCTGTCGTTGGGGGAGGTGGCTTGCCACAACCGGACAGGATCAGGCCCAGGGAAGCCGCAAGCAGAAGTCTCGATGAGTGGTCTTTCATGGGTAAATACTAACCGACGGCTCCCGCAGTGTCATGAAAGGGCAGGGTCGCGGACGGTGCCACGCGCCGTAGCTCTGATGTATCGAAGTCGTCCACGCTGATGATGGCCATCACGGCAGTGTCGAACTCCTGCAGCTGGCGTGCCTCGTCGGCCGTGATCAGGCCCCGTTCCCGCGCCTGCGCGGTGACTTCGTGGACGTCGCCGGGCTTCAAGAGTTCGGCACGGATCGCGTCGCGAATCTTTGCTTCGAGCGGGGCCAGTCGCTCCGCCATTTCCAGGGTCGTCTGCAGCTGGCCCAGTGGCGAATCCGGTTGCCGGGCGGCATAGATTCCGTCGCACAGTCGCGCGCGGGTTTCGGTCGGTCGGGTGATGAGCGCCACGATCTCGCGGCCCAGGTCATCCGGCGGGGCCGAGTACATCCGTCCCCGCGGGAAAATACAGACCCGCAGCATCGCGGCAACGAGCCGGTTGGGGAAATTCCGCAGAAAGCCGTGCAGCTGTTCCTGCGCCTGGTACAGCAGCGTCCGGCACGCCCATTCCACCAGCGGCAGGTCGCCGTCCTGCCGGCCCTGGTTGTCGAAGTGCTTCAGCACCATGCTGGCCAGATAGATGCTGCTGAAGACGTCGCCGAGGCGTGCCGACAGGGTTTCCTTGCGCTTCAGCTGGCCGCCGAGCACGAGCATGGCCACGTCGGCTGCCAGCGCAAAGGCGGCGCTGTAACGGTTGACGTGCTGGAAGTACCTGGCAGTCGGGCCTTCCACCGGGGTGCCGCTGACTTCAGCATTGGTCAGCGCCAGCACGAACGAGCGCGCAGCGTTGCTGATGGCATAGCCTATATGGGCGAACAGGTAGCGGTCGAAGTCGCGCAGGCCGCGCGCGAAGTCCGGGTCCTTCGCCGCTTCCATCTCCTTCAGTACGAAGGGGTGGCAGCGGATGGCGCCCTGGCCAAAAATGATGAGGCTGCGCGTCAGGATGTTGGCGCCCTCGACCGTGATCGCGATCGGTACACCCTGGTAGCCGCGCGCCAGGTAATTGGACGGTCCAAGCATGATCCCCTTGCCGCCGTGCACGTCCATCGCGTCGTCGACGATCTTGCGCGCCAGCTCCGTGCAGTGGTACTTGAGGACCGCCGACGGCACCGCGGGTTTCTCGCCACGGGCGATCATCGTGGAGGTCACTGTCATGCCGGCATTGACGATGTAGGTGTAGCCGGCAATCCGCGCCAGTGCTTCGCCCACGCCCTCGAATTCACAGACTGGCACGTTGAACTGCTTCCGCAGCCGGGTATAGGCGCCCGAGGCATAGACCACAGCCTTGCTGCCGCCCATAGCGCTCGACGGGAGCGTGATGCCGCGGCCGGCAGACAACTGCTCGACCAGCATTTTCCAGCCCTGCCCGGCGCGTTCCGGTCCGCCAATGATGGCGTCCAGCGGCACGAAAACATCGCGGCCGCGCGTGGGACCATTCTGGAACGGGATGTTCAGCGGGAAGTGCCGGCGGCCGATTTCCACTCCCGGGGTGCGCACGGGGATCAGCGCCGCGGTGATGCCGCGTTCCGTTTCCGTGCCGATCAGGTGGTCGGGGTCGTACAACTTGAAGGCCAGCCCGAGCACCGTCGCGACGGGCGCCAGCGTGATGTAGCGCTTGTCCCAGTTGAGCCGGATACCGACGATCTCGTGGCCCTGCCACATGCCCTTGCAAACCACACCGCTGTCGGGAATCGAGGCCGCATCCGAGCCCACGCGAGGGCCGGTTAGCGCGAAGCACGGGATTTCCTCGGCGGTGGCGAGTCGCGGCAGATACCGCTCCCGCTGTTCCTCCGTGCCGTAATGGAGCAGCAGTTCAGCGGGCCCGAGCGAATTCGGCACACCGACGGTGGAGGCCACCACCGCGCTGCGGCTGGAGAGCTTGGCCAGAACGGCGGCCACGGCGATCGGGGAGAACTCGAGGCCGCCGTAACGCTTCGGGATAATCATCGCAAAGAAGCGGTGCTGCTTGATGAACGCCCAGACATTGGGCGGCAGGTCGGCGAGTTCGTGGGTGATCTGCCAGTCGTCGGATATCCGGCAGAGCTCTTCAGTCGGGCCATCGAGGAAGGCCTGTTCTTCGGCGGTGAGCCGCGGGGCCGGCAGAGCCATCAGCCGTGCCCAGTCCGGGGCGCCGGAGAACAACTCGCCGTCCCAGCCCACGGTGCCCGCTTCGAGTGCCTCGCGCTCGGTATCCGACAGCGTCGGTACCACGGTGCGGTAGAAGCGCAGCAACGGCAGGGTGATTCGCTCGCGGCGGAAATTCAGTGAGTTGAGAGCCACCAGACCGGCGAACAGTGTCCAGAGGACCAGCTTCCAGGCGAGCCAGCCCACGCCAAAGAGCGAGTACACGACGAGTGCGAACCCGAGGATCAGCGTGGCGGTGGGGAGGTCGCTGCGCCGGTAAGCGAGGGTGATGGGCACCGCAGCCAGCGCGACGCTCCAGGTCAGCCAGATCAGGAAATCAGCCATGGCCAAGTCTCGTGGGGTGGCCCTCGACTATAAACCAGCTGGCCTGCTGGTGCCGGTGGCAGCCCGGTGCGGGGTGGGGGGAGAGCCTGCCGCGGGTGTCGAGGGCCAGCCGGGCAGGAAGCCCGGCGCCAGCCCGAGTCAAGTGAGCGAAGGCCAGGGATGGCCGCA
>CAZPNN010000435.1:0-2466 GCA_964587605.1 uncultured Chromatiaceae bacterium | reverse complement strand
CGGGTCGGGCTGGCAGCCGGCAGGCGGTTCGGCCTTCGGCGGCACACCCCGGTAGTTCTCCGGGCCGACGTTCAGTGAGGTGGTGTCCATTACATAGGAGTACAGGCCGGACATGAAACCGCCACCGGGCTCGCCGCGGGTGTACACCATCTTTTTGCCATCCGGCGAGAACGCGCCCATGCCGTCGAAGGCAGGGTTGTACGTCAGGCGCACCGGCTCACCGCCGGCCAGATCACCGAGAAACAATTCCCAGTTGTTGCGTTCGAGGATGCGCACGTACAGGAAGTGCCGGCCGTCCGGTGCGGGAAATGGCGCCCAGTTCATGTCGCTGGTGAACGTGCGGGGTTGCACGTCGCGGTCGGGACCGACGATCTTCATCGAGTAGATGTTCATCGGCGTCTGGCTGTGTGTGCCGTTCTTCTTGTCCTGTGCCTCGATGCGCAGTTTCTCGCTGTTCTTCCAGGCCCGGAAGATGACGGTCTCGCTGTCGGGCAGGAAATAGGCCTCGCCCTCCTGCCAGTCGCTCGTGAAGGTGAGTTGGGTCTGCTCCGTGCCGTCGGGCTTCATGCGCCACAAATCGGCGTTGCCCCCGATCTGACGGCCGAAGACGATCCACTGGCCGTTGGGAGAGACCGTGGCCTCGGCGTCGTACCAGCGATTGTTCGTCAGACGCCTGACCTTCTTGCCGTCCAGGTCCGACGAGTAGAGTTCGGCACCCTGCGGGTACCTGGCATCATCAGACCAGCTGCCGGGCTCCATGTCGTCGATGTGATCGCGGGTCGAGGTCCAGAGCAGGCGCTTGCCATCCGGGTAGAACCAGGAGCAGGCATCCTGGCCGCGATCGTTGATGCGGCGGATGTCCTCGCCCTTATCAGTGAAGGTGTAGGTCAGCGCGCCGCCGACGTTGCCCTTGCCGGGATTTTGTGCGTCCGGATCCTTGACCTGGGCGATCAGGTGCACGCCGTCAGGCGCGTAATAGGCCTCGCCGTTCTCGGCCAGGTTGGGGACCTTGTAGATCGGCAGTTCCTGGCTGTCGTTCGCAGGCGCCGCGGCCGTGGTTCCGATAGGAATTGTGGCTAGGATTGCGGCGGCGGTGGCCATCAGCCGATTCGGCTGGCGCGACGTGCTCATGAAAAGTCCCCCGGTTAATGGATGCCCGCAGACGGGGAATCTTACTCCCGGACGAGGTCACGGGTTTCAAGGGCGCCAACGGCCAGTTCACGGGACTCTTTACCCGCGAGGTCAAGGTCACCGCGGAAAACGGCAGCATCGACCAGAGCACCACAGTGCCGTGGCAGGAGTTGCTGGCTATGTAATCGCCCGCCCCGCCTTACTTCACCCCGAGGTGGAACAACGGGTTGCCGGAGAGTACGGGCTGCGGCAGGGTCATGCCGATGATCTGGCCGGCGTGCGGCGAATTTATGACATGCTCCTCGTCGGTCACGGGGTCCACCACCCTGCCCAGGCGGGTTCCCTCCTGCACCGTCGCTCCCAGGGCCAGTTCCGGAAAGAAGAAGCCGCCGTTTCTGCGGGGCACGCGAATCCACCGGGTCCTTTCGAAGATTTGCGGATGTGGCGGCTCGTAGCCCGGTATTTCCATCATGCCGAGGTAATCCATTACGTTCCTTACGCCCTGTGTTCCACGGGCAACTTCCTCTTCCTGGAACAGTAGCGGTCCGCCGGCCTCATAGATGATGGCTGGAATTCCAGCCTTGACGATCTCGCCACGCAGGCTGCCGTCAGGACCACCGCCACCCAGTATCATGCCGACACCAAAATGCTCGGCAAGTTTTCGGGCTGCTTCGTTTTCCAGGTCGACGCGTATCTGTGGGTAGTTCGAACGGAGATTCGACCCTGTGTGCAGGTCGACCAATGCAGTGCATCGCGATGTCAGGTCAGTAAAGACAAAATGGGCGATGAGGGAGGCCACGCTGCCATTCGCGTTACCCGGAAAGGAGCGGTTGAGATCGCGGCCATCGGTCATCTCCCTTTTGCGGTTTCGAAAGCCGTCAGCGTTGACCATTGGGAGCATGTACAGCATGCCGTTTAGCCTTGTGACGTCGATTTCCGCAAACACCCGTCGTGCAACTTCCACGCTGTTGGTTTCGTCGCCGTGAATCGCCGCAGTTACGCAGAGTGTTGGACCCGCCTTTGCACCGCGCGCGACGTACACCGGCATGTTGAGGTACGAAGCCTCGAATCCGCGCTCGCTAATTGCCGGAAACCTGGCTTTCTTGCCCGGCCCGACCGTGTTCCCGGCTATCTCAATTGCGCCCCAGCCGGCAGGCTCCGCGGCAATGCAGGCCGCAGACATGAAAGTACCGAGCATGCCGAGTAGACAAAATATGGACCTTGTAAACATGATTTTTTCCAGTTAGTTGCAGTTGGACCTGCGGCCTGCTGTGCCTACTTCTCGCCGGTGATGACGGTGAAATCCGTCTCGGTCGCGGTGGTCGTCGAGGCCGT
>CAZPNN010000434.1:0-4407 GCA_964587605.1 uncultured Chromatiaceae bacterium | reverse complement strand
AGGCGGTGGCGGTGGCGGTGGCGTTGAACAATTCGCGGCCGATCAGCATCCGGCGGATCTCTGACGTGCCGGCGCCGATCTCGTAAAGCTTTGCGTCGCGCAGCAGCCGGCCCACCGGGTACTCATTGATGTAGCCGTTGCCGCCGAGGATCTGGATGGCGTCCAGCGCCATCCGTGTTGCCCGTTCCGATGAATAGAGGATGGCGCCGGCCGCGTCCTGGCGCGTCGTGCGCCCGGCGTCGGCCGCCCGTGCCACCGCGTACACATAGGCCCGGCAGGCATTCAGCGTGGTGTACATGTCGGCGAGCTTGCCCTGGATCAGCTGGAACTCGCCGATCGGCTGGCCGAACTGCCGGCGCTCGTGCACGTAGGGCAGCACGGCGTCGAGGCAGGCCTGCATGATGCCGAGCGGACCCCCGCTTAAGACCAGCCGCTCGTAATCGAGGCCGCTCATCAGCACCCGCACGCCCTCGTTCAGTGTGCCGAGCACATTGCCGACGGGGACGCTGCAGTCGCGGAAGACCAGTTCGCAGGTGTTCGAGCCCCGCATGCCGAGCTTGTCGAGTTTCTGCGCCGTGCTGAACCCGGGAAAGCCCTTCTCAACCAGGAACGCCGTGATCCCCCTCGCCCCCGCGTCCGGCTCCGTGCGCGCATAAACGATCAGCACATCGGCATCCGGGCCGTTGGTGATCCACATCTTGGTGCCGTTCAGCACCCAGGTGTCGCCGCGCCGCTCGGCCTTCAGCTTCATGCTGACGACGTCGGAACCGGAGTTCGGTTCGCTCATCGCGAGCGCCCCGACGAATTCGCCGCTGAGAAGCTTCGGCAGGTAACGGCGTTTCTGCGCCTCGCTGCCATTCCGGCTTAACTGGTTCACGCACAGGTTGGAATGCGCGCCGTAGCTCAGGCCCACCGACGCCGACGCGCGGCTGATCTCCTCCATCGCCAGCACGTGCTCGAGATAGCCCATGCCCGCGCCGCCGTACTCGGGTTCAACGGTGATCCCCAGCAGGCCAACCGCGCCCATGCGCTGCCAGAGCTCGTTCGGGAACTGGTTCGACGCGTCGATTTCCGCGGCCCGCGGCGCAATCTCGCTGGCGGCGAATTCCCGGACGGTGTCGCGCAGAAGAGTCGCGCTGTCGTCAAAGCCGAAGTCGAGAAAGTCCTGTGCCCTGGCATTCACTGGCTTGCCTTTCTGACGTTAACGTCAATCTGCATCAGTTCGGCAAGGCACTTGGCCTCAACCTCACCCATCATGACCAGCGTCGCCTCGATGTCGCGAAGCTTCTGCAGGAGTTCCGACCGGTGCTCCCGGATCTTGTCACACAAGCGAAGAAGCTGGCGCGCCCCGCTCGGCTGCCGAGGGTCGTACATGTCGATGATTTCCCGGCATTCCTCGAGGGAGAAACCCAACCTTTTGCCGCGCAAGGCCAACCGCAGCCGGATCCGGTCCCGGTCGGAGTAGAGGCGGGTCGTGCCGCGCCGGGCGGGCGTCAGCAACCCCTTGTCCTCATAAAAGCGCAACGCCCGGGGGGTCACCTCGAACTCACGGGACAATTGCTGGATGGAGTAAGCCGGGTCTGCCACGGGCCGGAGCCACTTTCGATGCTAGATTGACGTATACGTCAACTATAGCCCCGGTCGCCCTGACACCGCAAGACGGGGATCACAGTCAGGAGCGTCGCGCGCGGAAGAAGGCCTGCAGGAGTTTGCGGCACTCGTCGGCCAGGACGCCGCCGGTAACCGCCACCCGGTGGTTGGCCGCGGGCCCGCCGAGCACGTCAATGACCGTCCCGGCAGCACCAGCCCGCAGGTCAGGCGCACCGTAGACCAGGCGCCCGACCCGGGCATGAATCATGGCCCCCGCACACATGGGACAGGGTTCCATCGTGACATACAGGGTGGAGCCGCTCAGGCGGTAGTTGCCGAGCTGTCGCGCGCCGGCCCGCAACGCCTCGATCTCGGCGTGCGAGGTGGGATCCGAACTCCCGATAGGCCGGTTCCAGCCCTCCCCGATCGCCACGCCGTCCAGCACGAGAACGGCACCCACCGGCACTTCGCCCGCAGCCTCGGCATCCCGGGCAAGCTCAAGTGCCCGGCGCATGTAGGCAGCGTCCTCACGGGTTTCGGGAACGCCGCAGGCCGGGACTGGCGCGTTGCCGTTCACTCGATTCCTGCCCGCTGCAAACGGGTCCGCAGGGTGGCGATTTCATCCAGGAGATCGAGCGCCAGCGCCACGCCGGCCGGATCAATGTCCAGGTCGCGCGACAAGCGCAGCGCCAGCCGCGCGCGGCGGAGCGAATCGCCGCTGAAACGCCAGTCCTGCGGCGATTCACCGACGGGCTCCAGCAGCCCCTCGGAAATCCAGCCGAGGACGTACTCCTCCTCGGCGTTACACGCCTGGCAGAGTTCCACCAGCGTCAGGTGGACGTCCTCCTCGACGACGGTCCCTTGAATCAGCGTGACTGCGGATTTGCTCATGACGGATCTCCCCCGAGGGGTTTACGCGGGTCGAAATCAAATTCCTTGCCCATCGCCCGGTAGGCCTCGCGGGCTGCCTCGCTGTCTGCCGGCGGCAGGGCAATCTTCAGGATCGCGTACAG
The DNA here is from genome assembly GCA_964587605.1 of uncultured Chromatiaceae bacterium. Lineage (GTDB taxonomy): Bacteria > Pseudomonadota > Gammaproteobacteria > Steroidobacterales > SHZI01. The sequence goes on along the minus strand of CAZPNN010000434.1, from coordinate 1,804 downwards.
GTTGCCCGGTGGCGACCCCGGAATACCACGGCCTTTCAGGCGCAACTGGCGGCCGGCAACCGAGTTGGGCGGAATCGTGAGTTGCACCGGCCCCTCCGGTGTCGGCACCGTCACCGACGCACCGAGCGCGGCCTCCCACGGTGCCAACGGCAGGTCGAGATAGACATCGCGGCCATCGACACGAAACAACGGATCGGTAGTGAAGCTCACCTCGAGATACAGGTCGCCCGCCGGGCCCTCCCCCAGTCCGGGGCCACCCTGCCCCGCCAGCCGCAGGTGCTGACCGGCGCGAATGCCCTTCGGAATACTGACGTCCAGTGTGCGCTCCTGCATGGTGACGCGACCCTCCGCATCGAGCACCGGCATGCGCAGCGAAATGCTCCGCTGGGCGCCACGATAGGCATCGGCCAGCTCGATCATCACGCGGGCGTGGTGATCCTGGCCCTGCGCACGCCTGCCCGCCTTCTGCCCGCCGCGGGCCTGGTGGCGGAACAGCGCGTCGAGCAAATCGCCCTGATCCATACCGGCCCCGGCGCCGGCCCCGGCTTCGAAGTCCCGGCCGCTGAATTCAAACCCGGCATCCCATCCCGGCGGCGGCTGAAATCCCTCGCCGCCTTTGCCCTGGCCGCCCTTTCCCTGGCCACCCCATCCCTGGCCGCCCTTGCCCCGGGCAACCATGTCGTCATAGGCCGCGCGCTTCTCCGGATCCTTCAGCACCGCATAGGCCTCGCCGAGTTCCTTGAACCGCGCCTCGGCATCAGGTGCCTTGCTGACATCCGGGTGGTACTTGCGCGCCAGCTTGCGATAGGCGTGCTTGATGTCGTCCGGCGTTGCTCCGGCCGGAACACCGAGCACTTCATAATAGTCCTTGAATGTCATTTTTTAAAAAGCCCATCAGTTCCGTCAAGGGCTCCGGGGCCGGGCGCTCCATTGGCGCCAGGACTGCTTCTGCACGTCGTCCATCGACGAGCGGTTGCCGTCGATCCAGAGCTGCTCGACGGTCGTGCTGGGCTCCAGCAGATCCCCGTCGGTCAGCACCAGACTCGCGCTCTTGCCCGTAGCGATGGATCCCAGCACGGAATCGAGGCCGAGAATTCTCGCCGGGTAAAGGGTCACTGAGCGATACGCCGCCTCGCGGTCCAGGCCATTCGCGGCGGCTATACCGGCAAACAGCGTGATGTGACGCGCATTGCCGGAGCCGCCGGCGCGCGTGGTGCTCGCAATTGCAAACAGCACGCCCGCCGCTTCCAGCTTCGCCGGCAATGCATTGAGGGTGTCGTAGGGATCATCGGGGCGCGCCGGCTCAACGACGATATTGCTCAGCACCACCGGCACCTGGTGGGCTTTCAGCAGGTCCGTAACGAGATAGGCATCGCGCCCGTCGGTGATCACCAGGCGCAGCTTGCGACTGGCCGCCCAGTTCACGACCGCCTCGATGGCGTACTTCTCCCGCGCCGTCGCCCAGATCGGTCGCTCGCCGTTGACTACCGGCTGCAGGGCCTCGAGTTGCGCGTCGAAGTTCCACTTGCCGTTGGTCGCCTGCGCCTGCCGCTTCGCCCGCCCGTAGGCCAGGGCATTGTCCATCAGCTTGTCGAGCGTCTTCACCCGCTCGTCCGCCTCCTTCTTCTGTTCCGCCAGCGTCTTGGGCGGTCCCAGGAAAATTGCGTACTGCGGCGGCGGCGGCTCCGGCCAGCGGATGGCGAGCGAATGCTGACGCACCGCGCTCATCTCCTCCCAGGTCCAGCCGTCCGTCCGGACCAGGGTCGTGGTCCCGCTCACGAGGCCGCCGGCGGGCACCAGCAGC
>CAZPNN010000433.1:0-1677 GCA_964587605.1 uncultured Chromatiaceae bacterium | reverse complement strand
AGAAAGCTGCGGACTTCGGCGCGGCCGTAGTTGAAGATCGAGCTGCTCCACTCCGGGTGAAATCCCTGGCGCGGATCAGCGTGCTCGTAGAGATGCGTCCCGTCGAAGAAGGCGAGTCCGTGCTCATCAGCCGGAAAGTGTGACGGCACCCAGTCGAGGATGACGCCGATGCCGCGCTGGTGCAGGTGATCCACGAGGTACATGAAGTCCTGCGGCGTGCCGTAGCGCGCGGTCGGCGCGAAGTAGCCGGTGACCTGGTAGCCCCACGAGCCGTAGAACGGGTGCTCCGTGACCGGCATGAGTTCGACATGGGTAAAGCCGTTGGCCGTGACGTAGTCGGCCAGCGCATGGGCCATCTCGCGATAGGTCAACGGGCGATTGTTGTCCTCGAGAACCCGCCGCCAGGAGCCCAGGTGCACCTCATAGACGGACCACGGGGCGGCAAGCGAGTTGGCGCTGGCCCGCTGCTTCATCCACTCGGCGTCACACCAGTCGTAGGACAGATCCCAGACGACGGAACCCGTCCGCGGTGGTGTTTCGCAGCGGAAGGCGTAGGGGTCGCTCTTGTCGACGCGGTAACCGCCGTGCCGGGAAACGATGTGGTACTTGTACAGGGCCCCGTGGCCAATACCGGGCACGAAGGCCTGCCAGATGCCCGACTCATCACCACGCTGCACCAGCGGGTGTGTGCCCCGGTTCCAGCCGTTGAAGTCGCCGATGACGGACACGGAGGCCGCGTTCGGTGCCCAGACAGCAAAATGGGTGCCGGCAGCACCGTGCATCGAGTCGCTGGTTGTGGGGTGAGCCCCCAAGCGCTCGTAGGCCCGGAAATGCGTGCCCTCGCGAACAAGATAGACGTCCAGTTCCGTGAGCATCCGGTCAGCCTAGCACGGTGGCAGATTCTGCAGATTGGTTCTCACGAAGACGGCTGCCGGGCGCGACTGCGGGCAACGATGGCGCGCTTCTCGCTCTCCGTCGCCGTGCTCCAGGCCGTGAGTTCGGCGCGCGTCCGGAAGCAGCCGAAGCACAGTCCGTCGGCGCCCATGCAGCAGATGCCAACGCAGGGGCTGGGGACAGGTGCGAGGGGTTCGTGAGCGGCGAAAGCTTCGAGCGCCGCCGGCGGAAGCTCCTTGCCGTACATGCGTATCGCGAGAGCGAGACGTTGTTCCCGCCGTGACAGATGAGCCGGCAGGGAGGACTCAACGATTGCCCGGGCTTCGTCATACATCGCGGAGGCAATCTGGCAGCGCTCTATCGGGGACATGGTGCGGTGCTGTGCCGCGACCAGGGCTTCAACCTTCGCCGATGTATCCTTCAAGACGAGACCTTTTCCAGCATTGCACCAACGCCCAGTCTAGCCGCCCAGTCCCGCAAATACCCGGAGTCCGCCGTGGGGTCGACCGTGGTGTCGAGTAGAGCCCGGACATCCCGCAGTTGCAACTCTGAGCCTCCGTCCCGGGCCCATACCAGCTTGGACAGAATCAGGTCCTCGCGGCTCACGATCCAGGTCCGGGTCCCTGCCAGGTCAACAGGCTGACGACGACAAAACGCCGACTGGCGGTAGGGTGCGGCCTTGCGGACGATCAGGTCGACTTTAATGCCGCTCGCGAGATGCATGAGGTTGAACAATTGTTCGGCGCGAATAGCCGTCCGCGCTGCGTCCGCGTCGATATAGAA
>CAZPNN010000432.1:0-6910 GCA_964587605.1 uncultured Chromatiaceae bacterium | reverse complement strand
GGCGTATCGCTGCTGGTGGCCGGCGTGCCATTGTTCGGCATGCTGGCGGACACCCCGGTGGCCAGGACGATCGCCGGGATCCTCCTAAAGCTCAGTGGCGTGTTCGTGGCCGGGGGAGGCGCGGCACTGTACCTGACACTTTCGCCCAAGCTCTTGCTGCCCAGCGAGCGCACGACGATTTCCGATGCCGAGCGGCGAAAACCTGGCGGCTGGCTGATCGCGCTGGCCATCGTCATGGCGGTATTGCCGGTCTGGCTGGTGCTCCGCCTGCTGCCGTTCCTGGCGGAGTGGCGTCAGGTGATCGACTTTCTCGCCACGCCCGGTATGTGGGAAGGCGCCAACTCGAACTGGTCCGGCCTCGTCCTGCTGCCCCTGTTCGCGGCACTCACCCCTCCGTTATTCGAGTTGGCCGCAATGTCGGGGTTCGTCGTCGCGTCGGTGGCCTTGCTTGTCTTGCTTCTGCTACGAAGCCGGGATTTTCCTCGCCTCTACCTCGTGTGCGTCGTGTTGTTGTCGGCGCTGGTGATTGCCAGCGTTCTCGGCGCCAACGCCTCGACACTGGCCGGCGGAGCTGTACAGCAGCTTATGGACGGCTCCAGCCCCGGCGCGGAGGAGTCTGCGCTGCTCCGTGAGGGCCTCAATCGCTACACGAGCATCGTGAGTTCAACGGCGTCTGTGCTGGTTTGGGCGCTGTGCGGGTATCTCATCTGGGTACCGGCGATGATCTTCTCGCGATCCGTCCCGGCAATTTTCGGGAACCGTGCCGGCGGGGATCCGCCGGCTGCGAGAGCAATGGACATCGAGGCCATCACGCGTCCTCCGCGATTTCCGGGCTGAAGTCCTGTGAGGCGCCTTCCAGCGATGCCGCCAGCGTCTGCGTGGCCTCGAGTACCTGGCGCCACTTCTCTGCTGAAAAACTGCCCGGGAAGATGACGAACCCCTGCGGTTGCCACAGCACCTTCAGCCAGCCCTCTTCGACGCTGGGAAGGAGGTCATGGGCCACGATCGAGGACAACGCTCGCCGCCCGGCATCGTCGCGCGTGCGCGCATCGATGCCGGCATAGTTGAGCGTCGGCTCGCCGCCGGTCCGGACGGCGACGACAAGATAGCCCTGCCCGTACCGGCTCCGTTTCAGCTGGAGGCGGATCGCGACATCCCTGCCCTGGAACTTCCCTCTTAAGTAGGACCGTCCCGAGAAGAAGCTGAACGTTCCCCGCTGGATCGTGGCTTCCGTCAGGATGCTGGCGAATCCGGGCAGGAACTGCTCGCCAGGAGCGACGAACTTCCAGACGAGGAAGCCGACGATAACAACCAGCAGCAGGGTGATCAGGGTCTGTCTCCGCCTTCGCCGCAGAGGCGGCCGGCGATCTTGAGTATAAGCCGAACAAAGCCCCTGACTTCCGAGGATCGCCGGGTCTGCGGGCCGACAGGCTTCTCGCTTCAGGCCCGCCCGGCTCGTCAGCGGCAATGAACGTCGAGGTGGCAGCGCGCAGCGCAGAAGGGCTGGGCCGGCTACTCGAACGGGTAGCGCACGCCCAGCTCGCCGCGCAGCCGGTCCATCCAGCCCAGCGTGGCCAGGGTCTCGTCGTGCGACATGGCCGGGCTCTGCACCAGACCGGCGCGGATGCAGCGCATGGCCTCGACGATCTCGCCCTCGAAGCCGTTGACGGCAAAGGGCGCATCCACGACCTGCGGCGCTGCGCCGTCCCGGTGCAGCTCGGCCCGCGTGGCCTGCCAGAAATCGTGCGGCACGCGGATGTGGCCGCCCTCGCCCAGGATGTTGAGCGCGTTGTCGGAGCGGGCGTCGAAGGCGCACATGAACTGCGCACTCAGCCCGCCTTCGAAGACCAGCGTCGCGGCCACCCGCTGGTCGACACCGCTGGGCGCCAGGCGAGCGCTGGCCTGCAGCTGGGTCGGCTCGGGGCAGAAGCCCAGCGCCTGTTGCAGCACCCAGCGCGTCAGGCTGAGGTTGTAGATGCCGATGTCCAGCAGCGCGCCGCCGGCCAGCGCCGGGTCGAAGAGACGGCTGGCGGGGTCGTAGGGCACATTGAAACAGAAGCTCGACTGCAGTCCGCGCAAGGGCCCAATGGCCTGCTCGCGCAGCCAGGCACCAACCGGCGCATACAGCGGCAGGAAGCGCGTCCACAGCGCCTCCATCAGGAACACGCGCCGCTCTTGTGCCAGCGCCACCAGGGCCAGCGCCTGGGCCCGGTTGGGCACCAGGGGCTTTTCGCACAGCACCGGCTTGCCGGCGAGCAGGCAGGCGCGCACCGCATCGCCATGCAAGGCGTGCGGTGTCGCCACGTAGACCGCGTCGACATCGGGCTGCGCCAGCAGCGCATCGAGATCAGCCAGCACGCGCACGGGCGGCGCGCCCGGCGCCGACCAGCGCGTTGCGAAGGCCTGACCGCGCGCCGCATCGCGCGCCAGCAGGCAGCTCAGCCGGGCCTGGGGCAGGGCCTGCACGGCCTGCGCAAAGCGCTGCGCGATGCGCCCGGGGCCGACGATGGCCCAGCGCAGCGGCGGTGTCGCGCTCACCACTTGCGCCGCGCCTTCACCGCGGCGGCCAGGCCGTCGAGCACGCCGGCTGATGGCTCATCCCGCCCAATCCTCAATCCGCAATCCCTTCACCCTTCTGAATTCGCGTGTGTTGTGGGTTACCAGCGTTGCATCCAGCGACAGCGCGTGGGCAGTAATCATCATGTCCATGGGACCGATGGGCCGTCCACGTCTGTCCAGATCGGCGCGCAGCTCCCCGTAAAAAACCGTCGTGCTTGCACCATAGTCATGCACGTCGAAATCCAGAAGAAACTCATCCAGCAACGTTTGATTGGCCTTGCGCCAGCGGCTTTTCCGCACGCCATATCGCAGTTCGGACAAGACAATGGTGAAAATCAGGGGATGTCGGTATCCAGCAGGTAAGCCATGCCTACCAGTCCCGCTGGTCAGGCTTTGGGGGTTGGTTGCCGGACAATTCACCCTTGAATTTCCCCAGACAGGCCCGGACATGCCGCCAGCGGGCTGACAATTTTGGCAACAGCACAATCGCCTCACCTTCGCGACGAATTTCGACTTCGTCCTCCAATAGACGAAATTCCTTGGGCAGCCGAACAGCCTGGCTGTTGCCCTGCTTGAAGACTTTCGCGGTTTTCATGTATTCACCTCCGTCACGAAGTATTCACGCATGAGTATGTACATAAGTGTGAATGGGATGGCAGAAAAACGGCCGGGGTGGCTCCTAATCTCCCCGCGCCTCGATATCCGCAACAATCCGGCCTGCCAGTTCGATCGAGCCCTGAACCCGGGCGATGTCACCCACATAACCGCGCAGTGCCTCATCCGCCCGCCGACGAAGCGCTGTAGAAGTTATGAGCTTGCGCCTCGCCAGCGCAGCGATATCGTCGCGGTCCTGGCTGGAGAATCGCCCGACCTTGCTCACTGCGAGGTCAAGCGCGGAGAGCAACCGGACGTCGAGAACGCGCGCATCGCTGCCTTCCAGCGCCAGTGAGACGGAATCCTCGTAGGCGTCTTCGTGCAGGAGGCCCAGCGTATCGTTGTATTGCCGGTCGAAGTACAGGAGGCGTGCGGCGCCGTCTGCATCGCGATAAGCGACTTCCAGATTCTCGGGCAGGGCGATTCGGCGCGAGAATGCTGCATCGATGTCTCTTGAAACCCGCTCTCCGGTATACAGGTGGAGCGCCGCTCCGCCTGCCACATACATGCGGACGGGTAGCGCCCGCTTCGGCACGCCAGTGAGGGAACTCGCAATACGGTTGACGATCTCGCGGAATGCCGCGACATACTCCGGCCGTGCATTTCGGTCAGGCCGCATGGGGAACGTGCGCATCCAGCAGTGACAGGAACCGCGTGGGCCGCACCGGGCTGCGCTCCAGCCAGCGATTGAACACGGCAACCTCGCTCGCGCCGGGCAGGAGGCTTTCTGCAAGGGCAAGCACGCTGCGCCGCTCACGTGTCTCGGTGCTGGCCAGCATAACGGCGAGGCCAGCCATGAAGAAGCGGGGACCCGCAGCCGCCCACCGGTCCGGATCCAGATTGCCACTCGCGCACAATTCAACGAGTCGCTGTTCATAGTCCCGGTTCACGTTCGCGGGGAAGTGACCGTCCGGCGTTGTGCCGGGTGCCCGGACATCGACGACGCCAAGGCGCGCCCCGACGGCCTGCGCCAGGGAACGCAGGCTTTCGAAATCACAGGTCTGGCGGCGACGCAGCCTCGACAGCGTTTCCTTGCGCAGGTGGGCGCGATCCGCCCATTGAGTGTCCGTCAGCCCAAGAGCCCGGGCCTGGCGAGTGAGTGCAGTCAGGATCTCGACCAGCACTGGTGTTGCTTTTGACATCAACAATAGAATGCCTATTGTTGATTTTGAAGTCAATATCGGGATCCGCCACGATCCCGTTTCGCGGGAACCGGTCAGCCGCTGTTGCGGTTCCGGATCACGTAGAGGCGCGGCCGGTCACTGGCCACGTCACTGGCCACGTCACTGGCCGGATCAGCCGAAACGACCGGCACCGCGGGCACCGCGGGCTGCGCCGAGACTGGCGTTTCGCCGATCTCGTCGGGCTTCAGGCGCTCGCGCACTCCGGCCAGCGCACGGTCAATCCATGCACGGCGTCGCAGTGTGTCCTCGTTGCGAATCAGGGCGCACTCATTGTCGTCGTCCGACGTGAACATCAGAAACTCCAGCATCCGGTCTTCGCCGGCTTCATGGCGGTGGTCCGCCACCCGTTGTTGGCCTTACTTCTCTTCAGGGGTCCAGTCCCGGCGGACCTTCTCCGCCCAGTGCCGGTAACCCTTCCACGTGTACAGGGCCGGGTCCATCGCCGTCCGGCGCTTGTCCGGCAATTGCACGCGGTTCAACCAGCGACGATAGGCATCCCAGCCACTCACATCCCTGCCATCCTGGGCAACGAGAGTCGGTCCGGCGCGTTCCGTCAGCGATTGCGGGTGGCTCCGGGTGCCGTTGATCTTCTCGTTGCTTGGTTTTGAACGAGGGGTGGACAGTGGCTGATCTTTTTCGAATTTCATTTCAGTTTCCCACTTCGTCAGCGTGGGCAAACTTTAGGCAGCGCGCGCCCCGTTCGGAAGGAACTGGGTCACAGGCAAGCTGTGCTTGCCGAATTACGGGCGATGCACCGCGCGCAATGTGTAACAGGATTCGACAGAAGCGACACCGAAGCGAGACCGTGCTCGCACTTCACACGACGACGCGAAAACAGGGCTCGTATCTGCGGCCGGGAAGCTTCATCCGGTTTTGCTCGACGAACTCGCGCAGCAGGCCATCGAGCTGCGCCAGGATGGTCTTGTCCCCGCGTATCTCGAACGGGCCGTGCTCTTCGATCGCACGTATTCCGTCCTCGCGAACGTTCCCGCTCACTATTCCTGAGAAAGCGCGGCGCAGATTGGCCGCAAGTTCCTGCGGCGGCAAATCACGACTGAGCGTAAGTTCCGCCATCGACTTGTGGGTAGCGACGAACGGCTGCTGGAAGACACTCTCGATCCGAAGCCGCCAGTTGTAGTAGTAGGCATCACTGTTGCCATGCCGGAAATCCCGCACATGACGCACATTGCGCGCCGCCCAGGTTCCGACTGCTGCAGGATCACCGATGATGATCTGGTAGCGCTGCCGGGCCGCCGGGCCAAGCGTCGCGCCAATGAAAGCGTCGATGTGCTCGAGGTACGCCCGGCTGGATTCGGGGCCGGTCAGGATCATTGGCGACGGTATCGTCTCGTTTTCCGGGTGCAGGAGGATGCCGAGCAGGAACAGGATTTCCTCGGCCGTGCCTACCCCGCCCGGAAAAATGACGATCGCGTGTGCAATCCGGACGAAGCCCTCCAGGCGCTTCTCCATGTCCGGCATGATTACCAGCTCGTTGACGATCGGGTTGGGTGATTCGGCGGCGATGATGCCCGGCTCGGTCAGCCCGATGTAGCGGCCGTTCCGGATGCGCTGCTTAGAGTGACCGATGGTGGCGCCCTTCATCGGCCCCTTCATCGCACCGGCGCCGCAGCCGGTGCAGACGTTGAGCTTCCGCAACCCGAGCTGGTAGCCCGTTTTCTTGGTGTATTCGTACTCCTCGCGACTGATGGAGTGGCCACCCCAGCAGACGACGAGGTTGGGTTCCATTCCGACCTTCAGCACACCCGCGTTGCGGAGGATATGGAACACGGCATTGGTAATGCCATGACTGGAGTTGAGGTCGAACTGGCCGCCCGTGGTGATCTGGTTGTTGACGTAGACCACGTCCCGCAGGACGGCAAACAGCAGTTCCCGGATCCCCCGGATCATCTCGCCGTCGACAAAGGCGCTGCCCGGCGCGTCAACGAGGGCCAGCTTCACGCCGCGATCCTGCTGGACGATGTTGATGTCGAAGTTGCGGTACTGCTCAAGCACCTCGCGCGTGTCGTCGGTGGCGCTCCCCGAGTTCAGAACAGCCAGCGCACAACGTCGCAGCAACTCGTGCTGACCACCCTCGTCTGTTCTGCGCAGTCGATTGACTTCATCCTGGGAGAGCACCTCGAGCGCGCCCTCCGGCATGACTTCAATGACAGTTTGCGGAGACACTGAAAGCCGTCAGGGAAGGATCTGGATGGGCGTGTCGTCCGGCGTCATCAGCCAGATATCGACCATGTCGGAATTTGAAACGGCAATACAGCCGTTGGTCCAGTCCCGCGTCTTGTAATACTCGAGGGGCTTGTTCGGGTAATTCGGCTGGCCGTGAATCATGATCAGTCCACCGGGCGCCACACCGTCGGCTGAAGCCCTGCGCAGGTCGCCGGGGCCCGGGTAGGACACCTGGATGGCCAGGAAGAAGTCGCTGTCGGCCCTGCGGCCAGCCAGCCGGTAGTTGCCTTCCGGCGTGCGGAAGTCGCCTTCCCGTTGCTTGTGACCAG
>CAZPNN010000431.1:0-6371 GCA_964587605.1 uncultured Chromatiaceae bacterium | reverse complement strand
CATACCAAGCATTGTAGCCTCGTGAGGCTACAATGTCAAAGAGCTGTTAACAACAGTGCAAGTTTGACCATTTTTCTGCGCAAACCGCCGCTGAACCTTGACCAGGCCGTTCGACGAAAACTACATTTGAAATCGGCCCTTGCCCGATTTGTCGGTGGTCGCCGCGAGGCCTCGGCATCCACGAGCTGCCTGAGTACCTGGCGTGGCCCGACTGGGCGCAGTGGAAGCCCCCGGTGAGCTGGCTGAACAGCAAGCGAAGTCAGCCGCAGTAGCCGGCCTGTAGGAGCGCCTTCAGGCACTGCCGTCATAATCGGCGACTTCAGCAGGGCCGGGGACTTGGCCAACAGCTGTTCCTTAATGCGGCGGGATGCCGCGTGAACTCCAACATGACGTCTGTCTTGAGAAAATCTTAGTAAACGCTGCCAGGGAAACGCTCGTGCAACCAGATCGACTTGGCGGTCTTGCGTGCGCCCCACAAATAGGTGGATTGGCCTGCCGGAAGCGACTCTGGGTCGATTTGATATGGGTACCCATATCGTCTACAAAGGTCGCCCATATGAAAACCACACTCGAAATTGCCAATCCGCTGCTTGAAAAGGAGAAGACCCTCGCACGCGCAGAGGGTACGACTCTGCGGGCGCTCGTAGAACGCGGCCTGCAGCTTGTGCTGTCCGAACGCCGGGCGCGCCGCACCTGCAAGCTGCGTGATGTGTCCGTGGATGGCAAGGGACTGCACCCGGACGCTGCCGGGCGTTCCTGGGACGAGCTTCGCGCCCGCAGCTACGCAAGCCGCGACGATTGATCGCTGTCCCTACGAGCATCCTCGTTTACGCTCATCGGCGTGACAGTCAGTGGCATGAGCAGGCTGCCGACTGCCTGCGCGAGCTGGCCGAAGGTTCTGCCACGTGGGCCATTCCGTGGCCCTGTCTGCATGAGTTCCTGGCGATCGTCACGCATGAGCGAATCTTCTCACTCCCCACCCCGCCGCCCAAGGCGCTCGAACAGGTCACCGCGTGGCTTGAGTCGCCGACGCTGGTAGTCCTTGCTGAGAGTGCAGGCTACTGGGACGTGTTGGCGCGAGTGGTCGAACGGTCGAAGATCACAGGCCCGCGCGTGCACGATGGACGTGTCGCGGCCCTGTGCATCCATCACGGTGTTCGGGAACTGTTGAGCGCTGACCGGGACTTCACTCGTTTTGGAGAACTGAAAACCCGAAACCAGCTGGCAGTGCGTTAGCTGCCCATAAGCGCGCCCGCACCGCACAGTGCGTGGCGGTCCGGTGCGGGTCATCGCCTGCATCGAGGACCCTGGGGTGATCGCAAAGATTCTGGCGCACCTGGAACAGCAGCAGCCGTCAGTCACCCCGGTCCCGCCGCTGCCGGCCCGCGGACCCCCGCGTCAGGGTCTTGCTGGATTTGAGCTGAGACCTGCCGACCATCAGCCGGAGAGAATCCGGCCGGGTGGTCCTGCGCCGGACCCGTGGTGCGCTGCGAGAATCTGTACGGGAGCGTTTGTTCGGCTTATTACTCCGTCGCCATTTCCCCATTTCCCGTGGCGTTCGACGTGAGGAATTTTCTCGACAATTTCGCGACTTATTCCCGGGGTCAATTGCCAGGCCCCGGGGCTATAATGCATGGCATGAGATCTCCCGCCATTGACATTGCAACTCTGGACGCCGCAGCGCGCCTGCGCCTAATTGAAGAACTGTGGGAAAGCCTGAGAACCAGCCCGGACGCCGTTCCGCTGACCGATGCGCAGCGCAATGAACTTGATCGCCGGCTTGATGTCATCGATCGTGGCGACGACGCGGGAATTCCCTGGGAGGAAGTCCTTCACCGCATCCGGAATCCGATGCGGTGATCCCGGTCGAGTTCCGGCCGGCAGCAGCCACCGAACTTGAAGAGGCAGCGCGCTGGTACGACAGGCAGAGACCGGGCCTTAAGGACGAATTCCTAGCAGCCGTCACCGAGGCAATCTCGTCGATGGCGGAGAATCCCCGCCAATTCGCAGTTCTATACCGCGAGGTCCGCCGGGTCCTCGTCAGGCGCTTTCCTTACGGCGTGTACTATCGGCTGCTCAACGATCGCGTTCTGGTTGTGGCGTGCATGCATGCCCGCCGGGATCCCCGCCGGTGGCGCTCGCGGAACTGACAATTCCGGGGATAGTTACCACAATCCAGTTCCGAAAAACGAACGAAATTGAGTCAACTGTCCCCGGGTGGACGTCAGGTGCCGGAGTTTGTGAACAGGCGGTCCTTACCGATTTGCCGGCAGTCACCGCTGGATGCCTCAGCCTGTTCCAGCATCTCCGCCCGCTAAAACCTGATGGCGCCGCTCGAGTTCCTGCACCACTTCGCAGAGTCTGATTTCCCGGGCCGCCAGGAGGACCAGGACGTGGTAGAGGAGGTCGGCAGTCTCCGCCACGATTCGCCCCCGATCATCGCCAACGCCCGCCAATGCGAGTTCGACGCCTTCCTCACCCACCTTCTGGGCAATGCGCTGATGACCCGCAGCGAGCAGCGTGGCGGTGTAGCTGGTGCCGGTGGGCGAATGGCGCCGTTGGTCAATGACCTGTTCGAGTGCCCCGAGAAAACTGTAGTCGTTCGTCATGGCCGCACCTCAATACCTTCGTTCCGAAGGAAACCCTTCAACACGCCAATGTGAATGAGACTCCGGTGAAAGACGCTGGCTGCCAGGGCGCCGTCGACGCCAGCTTCGGCAAAAACTGCGGCGAAATGTCCCATGGTGCCCGCCCCTCCGGATGCGATCAGTGGCACTGAACTAATAGCCCGGATCAGTTGCAGCTGGGCGATGTCGTACCCTTGTCTCACGCCGTCCTGATTCATGCAGTTGAGGACGATTTCGCCCGCCCCGCGCTCCTGGGCTTCGATTACCCAGGCGGCGGTCGTCAGGCCTGCGAACGCCGTCTTCGAGGGGTCGCCGGTATTGCGGTACACCCGGTAAGCGCCGTTCTCCTCGCGGCTGTCCACACCCACCACGACGCACTGCGAGCCGAACCGTCGCGCCAGTTCGGATATCAGGGGGGGGTGCATCAGCGCCGGGCTGTTGATTGAAATCTTGTCGGCCCCGTTGCGCAGGACTTCCTCGGCGTCGGCGACGCTCCGGATTCCACCAGCAACGCAGAACGGTATATCCAATACCTCCGCAACGCGGGTGATCCAGGCGCGGTCAACCGATCGTCCCTCGGGGCTGGCGGTAATGTCATAGAACACGAGCTCATCGGCGCCTTCGTCGCGGTAGCGCGCGGCGAGTTCGACGATCCCACCCACCACTTCGTGATTGCGGAACTGAACGCCTTTCACGACCTGTCCGTCCCGGACGTCGAGGCAGGGAATTATGCGGCGCGCGAGAATGACTGAATCTCCTCTAGCGTCAGACGCCCGTCGAGCAGCGCCTTGCCGGTGACGACGGCCGCAGCACCGGTCGCTGCAAGCTCTTGCAGATCCTCAAGTGAGCTGACGCCGCCGGAAGCGATGACCGACGCTCCGGGGAAGCGCCGCGAGCACTCGCGGTAAAGATCCACGTTCGGGCCGGTCAGTGTGCCGTCCCGGGCGATATCCGTGCACAGAAAGTGCCGGGCACCGTGCGCACAGAATCTGTCAAGCAGGGTCCACAGGCTCAAGCCGCTGTCCTTGACCCAGCCACGGGTCAGTACGACCGGATCGGTGTTATCCGCAACACGGACGTCAAAGGCCAGCACGAGGTGATCCGCACCCAGCTGATCCAGCCATTCAAGGGCCGTATCCGGTGCTTCCGCGGCAACCGAACCCACCACCACCCGCTCGGCACCGGCGGCCCGCAAGTCCTCTGCACGCTTTAGATCCCGAATGCCGCCACCTGCCTGAACAGCAAGCCCGACCTCGGCCGCCATGGCCGCGATCAGTGCCATGTTCTTTGGACTGCCGGTCTGTGCGCCGTCGAGGTCCACGACGTGGAGGCGACGGAGACCGGCATCCCGGTAGCGACGCGCGAGCTCGACCGGGTCGGTGGCGTAGACGGTCACGCGGGAAAAATCGCCCTGGTACAGGCGTACGCATTGCCCGTTGAGCAGATCGATGGCGGGTATCACATCCATCCTCAGTAGCGCTCCAGGAAGTTGCGCAGCACCTGTGACCCGAGCGGGCCGGAGCGTTCGGGGTGGAACTGGGTGGCCAGAAAATTATCCGACTCGAGCACCGCAGAAAACGGCCAGCCGTACTCCGTGCAGCCGACGGTCATTTCACCGGTCTCGGCGGCATAACTGTGGACAAAGTAAAAGTAGCTGTCGTCCGGGATGTCGGCCAGAAGCGCACTATTTCGCACCCGCCGCACCTGGTTCCAGCCCATGTGCGGCACGGGGCGTCCGGGGGCGGGGCTGAAGCGCAGCACCGATCCCCGCAAAATACCGAGGCAGTCGCTGTTCTCCTCTTCCGACCTCTCGAAGAGTAGCTGCAGTCCCAGGCAAATGCCGAGCACCGGCTGAGTCAGCCCCGGAATCACAGTATCGAGACCAGTCGCTTGCAGCCGGTCCATCGCGGACCGGGCGGCGCCAACGCCCGGAAGAATGACGTGGGACGCCGAGCGAATGACGGCTGGATCCACCGTCAGTTCGCCTGCAACGCCAAGACGCGCCAGCGCAAACTGCAACGACGCGATATTGGCGCCACCGCCATCCACGATGGCCACTTCAGGAGGGCGCTTATTCACAGCGTGCCCTTGGTGCTGGGCAGCGAGCTGCCGGTGCGTGCGATGGCCTGGCGCAGCGTCCGCCCGAACCCCTTGAAGCAGGCCTCGACCATGTGATGGGTATTCTCACCGCGCACCGCGATGTGCAGGTTGGCGCCGAGGCTGTCTGCCACGGAGCGAAAGAAGTGCGGCACCAGTTCGGTTGGCAACTGGCCGACTTCCTGGCGCGTAAAGGTCCCGTCAAAGACCAGGTAGGCACGGCCGGACAGATCGAGACTGATCTGCGCCTCGGTTTCATCCATCGGCAGCAGAAAGCCGAACCGGCCAATCCCGCGCTTGTCGCCGAGCGCGGACCTCAGGGCTTCACCCAGAGCCAGAGCGACGTCCTCTACCGTGTGGTGTTCGTCGACCTGCAGGTCGCCGTCGCAGGACAGCGTCAGCGAGAAGCCGCCGTGCTTGGCGATCTGTTCCAGCATGTGATCGAAGAAGCCAATGCCGGTCCGGATGCTGACGGGGGCCTCGGCGTCCAGATCGACAGTCGCGGAAATCTTCGTCTCACGGGTCTCGCGCACGACGGTCGCGGTACGCGGCCGGTCGACGAGGGCATGCGCAATGGCTGGCCAGCTGCCGGCATCTGCTGGATCGACCTTGAAACCCTGTACGCCGATGTTCCGGGCGAATTCGAGGTCCGTGGCCCGGTCGCCTGCTACCAAGCTCCGGTCGCGGTCCAGGGCAATCGTGCCGAGGTAATCACCGAGGTGCCCCGGGCTTGGTTTGCGACAGGCGCACCGGTCGTCGGGAAGGTGCGGGCAGACGAAGACCCGGCTGAACGTGATGCCCTGGGACGCAAACAGGCCGAGAACGAATTCCTGTACCTGTTGAAACGCGGATTCGGGAAAGGATGCCGTGCCGAGCCCGTCCTGATTGGTGACCATGACGAACTCGTAGCCGGCATCGCGAAGTCGAATGAGGGCGGGGATTACGCCGGGAACGAGTGCGACCTTGTCGAGCCGGTCGACCTGCTCGTCGGGCGGCTCGATGATCAGGGTGCCGTCCCGGTCCAGGAAGGCGATTTTTCGGGTGGTGGCCATCAGGTGTTCAGCGCCTCCAGCAGTTTGTCGTTCTCTTCCGGTGCACCGACAGTAATGCGCACGCAGCCGGGCAGCAGGGGGTCCCAGCTGAAATCCCTGAGCAGGATACCGGCTGAACGGGCCCGCGCTACCAGCGACCTGGCATCTCCCGACTCAATCAGGATGAAGTTGGCCGCGCTCGGCCACACACGATCGATTCCCGGAATCGCTGCCAGTGCCAACGAGAGCCGCCCACGCTCTGCCACAATTCGTGCGCGTCGCGTAGCCAGCTCGCTCTGCGCTTCAATCGTCAGCAGCCGCAGGACCGCCTCCTGGCTGGTGGTGGGGAAGCAATAGGGTGGCAGGACACGACCGAGCAAGCCGATCAATGGACTTCGACCGACCAGCGCTCCGCAGCGTACGCCCGCGAGGCTGAGTGCCTTCGACAGCGTCCGCAGGATCACCAGGTTTTCGTGCCGGCCGAGAAGATAGTGCAGGGGATCCGCGCCGGCAAATTCCTGGTAGGCAGCGTCAAGCACCACCACTCCGCGACCGGCAAGACTGACGCACAGGCGATCGACGACCGCATCCGGGACGAGGCCGCCGGTGGGGTTGT
>CAZPNN010000430.1:0-2076 GCA_964587605.1 uncultured Chromatiaceae bacterium | reverse complement strand
CAAGCTGTTGCCAGTCGATGGACTCCTCTTCGAGAAGTATCGGGATACCGTCCCGCACCGGATACACCAGGCGACCATCGCGGGTCACCAGGGCTTCGGACAGGGTTTCAGGGAGGGGTTCGGAAGCGCGATTGCGTAATTCACCGGCGCTGATCGCCACATTGAGCCGGGCAAGACGCTCTGTGTCCAGCAGCTGCAGGGGCAGCTGGGTTACAGGGCAGCAGACGATGTCGAGAAGTCTCTTGTCCATTCCGATGACGGGGAATATAGCAGGGAATCAGGGCGGCGATCCGTGACCCCACCAGACATAATCCCGAGGCACCGGGTCGGCGCCCTCCCCGCCGCCAAGAACGGCAATGGGCTGGCAGCGGCCGATCCGGCGCAACCCCAGCCAGCCGCCACGCAACAGGCCAAAGCGGTCGATCGCCTCAATCGTGTAGGCAGAACAGGTCGGGTAGTACCGGCACTGCAGACCCAGCCAGGGCGAGAGGAAGGCCTGGTAACCACGAATCAGCGCAACGGCGAACGCGGTAGGGCCACGCGGCGGGGACTTCAGGCTGCCACACATACCGCGGCCGCGTTGTGGATGGCGCCAAGCATGGCGTGCAGGCCATTGCTGCGCGTGGGGCTCAAGTGCTGATCGAGGCCTATCGCCTGGATGAAGGCAGGCGGCGAGGCGAGGATCTCGCGGGCGGGCCTGCCGCTGTAGATGCGCATCAGGATCGCAATCAGGCCGGAGACGATCGCGGAATCACTGACGGCCTGGAACTCGAGGCAGTCGCCCCGGACTTTGGTGACCAGCCACACCTGGGACTGGCAACCCCGGACCTTCCGCTCCTCGGTCTTCTCGGCTTCGGGAAACGGTGGCAGCTGGCGTCCCAGGTCGATGAGGTACTGGTAGCGATCCACCCAGTTGTCGAACAGCGCGAACTCTTCGACGAGTTCATGCTCTGCTTCAGCAATCGACGGTTTGTCCATCATTAGTTCCCGGCGCGACAACCGCGCGGTTTTTTCCCGGACCTTAGGCCTGGGATTTCCGGGAAACCGAGCGCAGACCCAAGTGTGCCACAAACGGCTCGAAATCCCGGTCGCTATGCAGCAGCGTGTAGCCATCCATGATGCATCTCGTGGCGATCACCGTGTCTATCGTCTTGCGAACCGTCACACCCAGTGCCTTGAGCGCACGAAAATGCCGGGCGGCCTGAATCGCAACGCTCTGGCCGCCGAGATCGACTACAACGAGGGCCGTCAGCAGCTTTTTCGCCTGTCTGAACTCCCTCTCACTCGAAAAGCCCTGCAGCACCTCGGTCAGTATCAAGTCCCCTATCGCCAGCGGCTCGCTGCCGAGCAGGGCATCAAGTCGGTCCGCCTCCCATGTCGTACTCCCGCGGAAATAGTCGATCCACACGCTTGAATCGACCAGAATCACCTGTCCGTCCTCATCACATCCAGATCGCCTTGCCAGTTCACCTTGCCCCGAAACCGCCGAAGATCTTCCTGCTGTCTGAGCCGTAACACGGTTTTCAACCCAAGTTCTACGGCCTCGCGCTTGGTCTTCAATCCAGTCGCCCGGAGCGTGTCCTTCATCAACTTGTCATCAATCACAATGTTTGTGCGCACCGTGTGTACTCCTGATACTATTCGTACACATCATAGCCCACGCTTCGCACTTCCGCAATCTACCTGGTGCAGCTTGCCTGGCTGATGATCGAAGATGAAACGCACGAGGTTGCCGGTACCGATTACATCGCGCGGCCTGCGGGCTTCACCATCCCCGGCGACGCGGCCCGGATCCATGGCATCACCACAGAGATTGCGGCGGAGAGGGGCGTCGACATCAAGGCGATTCTCGATGCAGTCGTACTGGATATCGGGAAGGCCTCCGTACTCGTCGCGCACAACATGTCGTTCGACGAGAAGATTCTTGGCGCCGAACTGCTGCGCGCCGGCTGATGTCCGCGCCTGCGCGAGGTGCTACTTCGAACTCAGGCGACTGAAGGTCATGGGCTGAGTAATCAGGCGAACAGAGCACCTTTCTTTCGGGGAGCGCCAAGTGCGCCAGAATCTTGCCGATCA
>CAZPNN010000429.1:0-9548 GCA_964587605.1 uncultured Chromatiaceae bacterium | reverse complement strand
GGTCTGGTCAGCGTCAATATGCTGGATACTGCCGTCGCCAATATTCTGCGCGCCAAGTTCCGCCTTGGGCTGTTCGATAATCCGTACACAATCCCAGCAGACCTTCCGCCAATTGCCAATGAGAATGCACTGGCGACAGCGAAGAGAGCGGCGTTGCAAAGCATCGTCATGCTCAAGCATGAACACGGCGTTCTGCCGTTGTCTGCCGGGAGGCTGTGCTCCGTTGCCGTTATCGGACCGCTGGCCGATTCGCCCTACGACCAGCTGGGCACCTGGATCTTCGATGGTGATGCTCGACTCAGTGTTACGCCATTAGCGGCGATCCGCAGTTTGCTCGGTCCAAAGGCCGACATTCGCTATGTGCGTGCGATGGAGCATTCACGCAGTCGGGAGAGTGACTCATTCGACGAAGCCGCGAAAATCGCACGCGACTCGGATGTAGCGGTCCTGTTTCTTGGCGAAGAATCTATTCTGTCTGGCGAGGCGCATTCCCGCGCTGACATCAGTCTTCCAGGCGATCAGGCTGAACTGGTGCGGCGCGTTCGTGAGGCCGGCAAACCGGTGATTGCGGTGATACTGGCCGGCAGGCCACTGACTCTGACGAACATCATCGATCAGGTCGATGCCATTCTGTTCGCATGGCATCCGGGGACGATGGCAGGACCGGCGATTGCCGACCTGTTGTTTGGTGTCGAGTCGCCATCCGGCAAGCTGCCGGCGACATTTCCCCGTATGGTGGGGCAGATTCCGATCTACTACAACCAGAAAAACACCGGCAAGCCGCCATCGCCGGACAGGATTATCCACATCGATGACATCGATACACATGCGGCGCAAACCTCGTTCGGGATGACCTCGTTTCACCTGGACGCGGGTTACACACCGTTGTTCCCATTTGGCCATGGCTTGTCCTACACACAATTCGACTACGAAAATATTTCCATGGGCGCGGATGAAGTCCGGCTCGGCGACACTGTGACCATATGCGCCGAGCTGACGAACAATGGCAACATTGCCGCCGATGAAGTCGTGCAGCTCTACATTCGTGACCTGGTAGGCAGCGTCACGAGACCCGTTAAGGAGCTGAAGGGCTTCCGCCGGCTGCGCCTCCAGCCGGGTCAGAGGGTGGCAGTTGAGTTCAGACTGCATACGGACGATCTGGCGTTTTATGGGCGGGATATGCGGCTGAATACCGAGCCCGGGGAATTTCATGCCTGGATCGGCGGCAGCTCTGAAACCCGGCTCAGAACGGAATTCCGAATCGTCCACAGTGACTGAAACGCGGGACAACATTGATGAATCAAAACACGCGGTTCACCGTGACCATTTCCCTCATCGTCGCCATGGGCGGGTTCCTTATGGGGTTCGACGCCTCTGTGATATCCGGCGTCGTTGGGTTCATAGAGCGCGAATTCAGCCTCACGAAGCTTGAGCTTGGCTGGGCGGTCGCGTCACTGACGCTCGCAGCGACCCCTGCAATGATGGTCGCCGGGCCGTTGAGCAATCGACTGGGCCGCAAACCGGTGCTCACGTTAGCCGCGGTGCTGTTCTTCGTGTCAGCAATTGCGTCGGCCCTCGCGCCAGGATTCGTGTCACTCGTTATCGCGCGCATGATCGGCGGACTTGGGGTCGGCGCAGCCTTGATCATTGCGCCGATGTACATTGCCGAGATCGCGCCTGCTGAGATGCGGGGCCGCCTGGTGTCGCTGAACCAGCTGAATATCGTCATCGGCATCTCTGCTGCGTTCTTCAGCAACTACCTGATCCTGACGCTCGGTCAATCGGATGGCGCCCTGGCGGAGGTGCTGCGACTTGGTGATTGGAACTGGCGCTGGATGCTGGGCATTGAGGCTCTGCCAGCACTACTCTATTTCTTTGCCTTGATGCTTGTCCCGGAAAGCCCGCGCTGGCTGGCAATGCACGACAGGGATCTGGAGGCACTGGAAATCTTCGAAAAAGCCAGCGGCGGAGAGCAGGCCAGTGCCAACCTGGCTGCGGTGCGTGCCAGCCTCAGGGCAGAGGTTGCTGAACCAAGCGCGTCGATCCGACAGTTGTTCCAGCCGGCGATGAAGCTTGTGATGACGATCGGGATTTCTCTCGCGATTCTGCAGCAGATAACGGGCATCAATTCAGTGTTCTTTTATGCCCCAATGATCTTCGAGCAGTCTGGCATTGGCACCGACGCGTCGTTCATGCAGGCGATCCTGGTCGGGATCGTGAACCTCGTGTTTACGATTGTCGCCATTCTATTGATCGACAAACTGGGTCGCCGCCCATTGCTCGGCTTCGGACTGACGGGTATTGCCGTATGCATGCTGACCCTGGCCTACGGATTCGGTACGGCAACTTATACGCTGACCCAGGACGCCATCGACGGGCTACCGGCGCAGGTTGATCGCGAGCGCATCGCCCGCTTGACGGACGTCCTGTACGACAGCGACGTGGCTTTCAGGGAAGCTGTATCGGCGGAAATCAGTGCAGAAGTTTTCAGGCAAAACGAATCGCAACTGGTCAGCGCTGCGATCACCATTAATCCGGCGCTTATCCTGTTCGGCATTCTCGGTTTTGTTGCCAGTTTCGCCGTATCGCTGGGACCGGTCATGTGGGTGTTGTTCTCCGAGTTGTTTCCAAACCAGCTCCGCGGATTGGCCATATCGTTCGCAGGCCTTATCAATTCGGCGGTTAGCTTTGGCGTGCAGTTCGTGTTCCCCTGGGAGCTTGAGAAGCTCGGCAATTCGGTCACATTCCTGATTTATGGCGTATTCGCCATCCTGGGCCTGGTTCTTGTCATGCGTATCCTTCCGGAGACCAAGGGGCGCTCACTCGAAGAGCTTGAAAAGGTGCTGATTAAAGTCTGAACGGGAGTGCCGGGAGGCTATTCGTGCCACGAATGATTGTTGCGCTCGGCCAGGGCGATTGCGGCACTCGGTCCCGAGCTTCCGGCGCTGTAAGGCTTGACCTTCTGGCCAGTGGTCCGCCACCCCTCGAGGATGCCGTCGATCCACTGCCATGCCGCTTCCACCTCATCGCGACGCACGAACAGGGCCGAGTTGTTCCTGAGCACATCGAGCAGCATGCGAACATAGGCTGAGCGACCGCGCCCCTGGCCGAATGCGGTGCCTGCCGAGAGATTCAGTGGCACTTGCGTCAGCGTCACGTCGTTCATCCCCGGCTCCTTGTGCATCAGCGTCAGCGTGATCATCTCCTCGGGCTGGAGCTTGATCAGCAGGGTATTGGGCGCAAGGGTTGCGCCGATGCCGGCGAAGATGTTGTACGGGGCCGGCTTGAACTGAATCACGATTTCACTGGAGCGTTTCTGCAGGCGCTTGCCGGTGCGGAGGTAGAACGGTACGCCGGCCCATCGCCAGTTGTCGACCTCGACGCGCAGCGCGACGAAGGACTCGGTGTCGCTGCCCGGCAGGGCGCCAGCTTCCTGCAGATATCCCACTGCGGGCTCGCCGCCAACAAAGCCCGCCGTGTACTGACCACGTACGGTATGGGTGGCAACATCGGCCCCGGTGATGGGCCGGAGCGACCACAGTACCTTCACTTTTTCGTTGCGCACCGCTGACGGCGTGAAGCTGGCTGGCGGTTCCATGGCAACCAGGCAGAGCAGTTGCAGAAGGTGGCTCTGTATCATGTCCCGTAGTGCGCCGGTGCCGTCGTAGAAAGGCCAGCGACCGCCGACGCCAACCGTTTCCGCCACTGTAATCTGCACCTGCTCGATGGCGTTTGCGTTCCACAGCGGTTCGAAGATCGCATTTGCGAAGCGCAACGCAATGAGGTTCTGGACGGCCTCCTTGCCAAGGTAGTGATCGATCCGGAATACCTGATTCTCCTCGAAGGCCGCGCCGATGGCCTGGTTGACCCGACGCGCGGACTCCGTATCCGTTCCGATCGGCTTCTCAATGATGATGCGGCTCAGACCGTCGACCATGCCGGCATCACGCAGAGCGAGGCATATCGGACTGATTAGCTGGGGACCGGTGGAGAGGTAGTAGATCACTCCGCCCTGGCCGGGCCGAAGCACCTTCGTAATCGGTTCCAGTCCACCCGCGGCCTGAACGTCGACCGTGACGTAGCTGATTCGTTTGGCGAAGGATTCAAAACTGGCTGCGTCGAATGGCGGCGCGCTGGTCGATGTCTGTATCGCCAGCTTCACCCTTTCGATGAACACCTCGTCCGACAGCTGCGACGTGGCCGCGCCCACCAACTGAAAGTGTGACGGCAGCAGGCCGTCTATATCGAGCGCGTAAAGCGAAGGCCACAGCATGCGGCGTGCCAGGTCTCCGGTTGCTCCGAAAAGCACCAATGCGCGGCATTCGTCGTTAGCGACTATCGATGGCATAGCTGGTGCTCGTCCGGTCAGGTGGTTGTGGCAGAGTTTCTGGTGAGCTGCGCGGCCGCCTTCGCTCTGCGACGAATCTCTCCCCAGTCTTTGCTGGCGATCAGGGCAGGTGGTGACAGCCACGAACCGCCGACACACACGACATTGGGCAGGGCCAGGTAGCTGGCCGCCGAATCGGCATCAATGCCACCGGTTGGACAAAACCGGACCTGAGGAAACGGTCCGCCGAGGGCTTTGAGCATCGCCACCCCACCGGCCTCGCGGGCGGGGAACAGCTTCATCGCTGCAAATCCCGCCTCGATTGCCCGCATGACGTCCGATGGCGTCATGACTCCCGGCAGGAACGGGAAGTTCCACCCTCGGGCATGCGCCAGCAGATCCGGAGTCGTGCCGGGACTTACTCCGAACCGGGCGCCCGCCGCCCGCGCGGCTTCCAGATCGGCGATATTCGTAATCGTGCCAACCCCCACCAGCGCTTCCGGAAGGGCCGAGCGAATAGCCCGTACACTGTCGAGTGCAGCGGGTGTACGCATGGTTACCTCAAGCACGCGAATGCCCCCGCTTAACAGTGCTTCTGCCAATGGCACCGCATCGTCCACACGATCAAGGACGATCACCGGCATGACGGGACTTGCTGCCATGATTTCGGCAATGGATCTCACTGGAGGGCCCCCGTCAGCGCGAGTTCGGGCCTGGTCGCCAAACGTTGCTCGTTAGCCGCTCCAAACGTACTCGCGCCAGCCTCCGCCATCAGCGCATTGTCGCGGGCCGACTGAAAGAGCTCACGTCCCGTGCCGTACTGGTTCGCCACCAGGTTGCCGATTGCTGGCTCACGTCGTGCCCATTCATCGGTTGCAACCCTGGCCTCAAGGCTGCCGGCGTTCCCGTCGATCCGAATGACATCGCCGTTGCGCACCTTGCCCAATGACCCGCCCCCCAGGCATTCCGGGGACACGTGAATTGCTGCCGGCACCTTGCCGGATGCGCCGGACATTCTGCCGTCGGTCACCAGTGCTACGTGAAAACCTGCTTCCTGCAAGGAGGCGAGGGCCGGCGTGAGCTTGTGCAGTTCTGGCATCCCGTTGGCGCGCGGTCCCTGAAAGCGGATCACTGCGACGAAGTCACGGTTCAATTCCCCACGCTTGAAACTTGCGAGTAGCTCGTTCGGGTCATCGAAAATGACTGCGGGCGCCTCCACTACACGATGCTCGGGTTTCACAGCCGAGACCTTCATGATGGAGCGGCCAAGGTTTCCGCGCAGGAGTCGCAAGCCGCCGTCAGCACTGAACGGAGCTGCTGCCGTGCGCAGGACGCCTTCATCCCCGCTCGACGAGGGCGCCGGGCGCCAGACAACCTTGTCGTTCTCAAGTGCAGGCTCTTCCGTGTAGCGGGAAAGAGACGATCCGGCCACGGTCAGTACATCGTCATGGAGCAGTCCTGCGGAAAGCAGCTCCCGAATCACAAAGCCTGCACCGCCGGCCGCATGGAAGTGATTGATGTCGGCACTGCCATTCGGATAGATGCGTGCCAACAGCGGCACGACGCCTGAGAGTGCATCGAAATCGTTCCAGTTGATGATGATGCCCGCTGCCCGAGCAATTGCAACGAGATGAATGGTGTGGTTGGTCGATCCACCCGTCGCCAGCAACCCGACAATCGCGTTGACGATAGCCCGTTCGTCAACAACCCTGGAAATCGGCGTGTACTGGTCACCGAAACGGGTGATCGCTGCAACACGCTGTGCGGCCGCCGTCGTGAGGGCGTCGCGGAGCGGCGTGTTGGGCGTGATGAAGGCTGCGCCCGGCAAGTGCAGGCCCATCACTTCCATCAGCAGCTGGTTGCTGTTGGCGGTGCCATAGAAGGTACAAGTGCCGGGGCCGTGATAGGCGCGGCTCTCGGCGTCGAGCAAAGTCGCGCGATCCACCTTGCCCTCCGCGAACAGCTGGCGAATCCTCGACTTCTCGTCGTTGGACAGCCCGCTGGTCATCGGGCCGGCCGGCACGAAGATAGCGGGAAGATGCCCGAAGTGGAGGGCGCCGATCAGCAGCCCGGGCACGATCTTGTCGCAGACGCCAAGGCACAGGACTGCGTCAAACACCCCATGCGAGAGCGCGATTGCGGTTGACTGTGCGATCACATCGCGCGAGAAAAGTGAAAGTTCCATGCCAGGCTCGCCCTGTGTGACGCCGTCGCACATGGCAGGAACTCCGCCCGCAAACTGGGCAGTGGCGCGGGCTTCCCTGGCCGCCTTCTTGATCAGTTCAGGAAAACGCGCAAGCGGTTGATGCGCCGACAGCATGTCGTTATAGGCTGACACGATGCCGATGTTGGGTCCGCGAGACTCGCGCAGCGCCAACTTGTCGGCCACTGATTCCGCAGCGAACGCGTGGGCCAGGTTGGCGCAGGAGATGCGCGCGCGTGAATTGCCGGCGGCCCGCGCCTGCTCGACGCGCCCGAGATAATCGGAGCGGGTGAGTTCGCTGCGGACTCTGATGCTCTCGGTGATTGCCGAAACCGTTCTGTGCATAGCCATACCAGCTCCTTCGGCGCCCAGATCCGTGGAGCGCGAAAGTGTAGATAATCTACAAAAGCAGGTCAAGCTGTAAAGAGGCATGGCTGTAGTAAATGTCGAGGTTTTAGCCATTTTGTGGGTATTGAATGAATCTCCCAGCCGCTGGAACTGCCGAACATGTTGACAACCTACAGAATCCGGCGGGACTATGAGCCATGCTCGCAGGACTGCTGACCACTTATCGGGATCACCACCATGCCCACCAGGGATAGGCCCGCCATGCTGCTGGACCGCATCGAAGGCCTGATGGACGATTTGCGGCCTTCCGAGCAGTTGGTCGGGCGCTTCGTTTTGCGCCACCCGAACCTGGTTATAAGCCTGCCATTTCCTGAGATTGCGGCGCGCGCAGGCGTGAGCCAGCCAACCGTCGCGCGCTTCTGTACCGCCGCAGGCTTCAAGGGCTATCGGGATTTCAAGCTCCGGCTGGCACAAAGCCTGGCGAATGGCGTTCCGTTCATACATCAGGATGTCGGCGCACAGGATTCGATGGCCGATGTGGGCGCGAAAGTATTCGATCGCAGCATTGCCGCACTGCTGACGGTCCGCAACCACCTGGATCCGGGTGCGCTGGAGCGCGCCACGCAGCTGCTGGCGTCCGCGGAGCGCATCGAGATTTATGGCCTGGGCAACTCCGGCATTGTTGCGTCCGATGCCCAGCACAAGTTCTTCCGGCTGGGGGTTCCGGTCGTGGCCTACTCCGACCCTCATGTGCACGCGGTGTCGGCATCGCTGCTCGGCAAGCACGACGTCGTACTGGCCATCTCCGGAACGGGCCGGACGCGCGAGCTGATTCGCAGCGTGGAAATCGCCCGCGATGCCGGTGCTACCGTCATTGCGATCACCGCAAGCGGTTCGCCTCTGGCGCAACTGGCAAGTGTCGCCTTGTACGCTGACGTGCCCGAGGACCTGGACGTGTACGCGCCGATGACGACGCGGATGGTTCACCTCGTGATGATCGATGTTCTTTCCGTCGGCATGGCGATGGAAAGGGGCCCGGAACTTGCAGAACGCCTGAAGCGCGCTAAGGCGGTTATCGCTGACCGGAGAATCGGGGAGAGTTGACGTCGTTCAACTTGCGGCGTCAATCGCCAACACAGGGGGCGTCAATGCTGGCCCTGGTCGCTATGTGGGCCAGGCCCGGTAGACTCCCGGAGCTGGATGATCGATTCGAGGACGATGCGTTCCTGGCCGTCCGCCACACCGCGTAACTGACCAAGCAGCAGGTCCGTCGCCGTCATCGCCATTCCTTCAACCGGCTGCCGGATCGTGGTCAAGGCGGGAAACATCTGCTGTCCGACCGGTATGTCATCGAATCCAACTACTGAAAGGTCCTCGGGAATACGTAGTCCGGATTGATGCGCGATACGCATGACGCCGATGGCCATCTCGTCGTTACTGGCGAAAACCGCCGTCGGCCGGTTTGTCTGCCGGAGCAGTTCGAGAGCGCATTCAACGCCGGACTGAAAAGTGTTGAACCCCTGCCGTACCAGGCGTTGATCAAATGGCAGGCCGGCGATCCCGAGGCCATCTGCGTAACCGCGATACCGCTCCCCCACGGCCTTATGGTCGGGATCACCAATAATGAAGGCAATCGATCTGTGTCCAATCGACGCCAGGTACCGGGTCATTTCCGCGCAGGATTCCCGGTCATTCGTAAACACGGACCTGCCAATCTCTGCATGATCGCCGGGGGCAACCCGGACGAAATTGGCATTGGAACCCCTTAACGCTGTCAGCAAGGGTTCGTGGTCCGAAAGCGGTGGTGTCAACAGGAAGCCATCCACCTTGGACTGCCTGAGCAAGTGAGCCACTTCAGCGGGCATCTCGCTACTTCGATAGTCGCAGGGGTGAATCAGCAGATCATAGTGTTCGCGCCGGCAGGCATTGAGTGCACCCCGCTGGATGTCGATCACGTAACTCGAGCTGGGATTGTCGTACAGCAGGCCGACAACGAAGGCGCGGTTACCGGCTAGACTTCTGGCAAACGGGTTTGGCGTGTAATTGAGAACCCCGATCGCGTTTTCCACGCGCTCCCGTGTGTCAGCACGGACATTCGGCTCTCGATTGATAACACGGGAAACAGTCTTTATGGACACCCCGGCGCGCTCGGCCACATCGGTGATTCTGATTTTGTTCACACAAGTCAGGGCGCCAGTGCCGATGGCCCCGGCGCCTGACCGAGAAGCCCCCTGAATAGCACGTAGTCCTGGCTATTCACACTGCCGTTACCGTTCATGTCGCCAAAGTTGTAGGTCGGGGGTGTGCTCGGCTGGCCGAGCTGCTGTCGGAAGAGCACGTAGTCCTGGGAATTCGTAGTCCCGTTGTTATTCATATCGCCATCGCAGCGGTTGCCGAAACCGTCGTTATCGGAATCGACCTGGGTCGCGTTGGCAAGCTCGGTGCAATTGTCGAGGTAATCAAGAACTCCATCACTGTCGGTGTCGGTGAGGTCCTTAAATACCCAGTAGTCGCTGCGGAAACTCGCATCGGCACCACTGTTGCTGATGATCGCCACAACCATTCGCACCAGCTGGCCATTGCCGCCTCCTGACACCGGCGTCGTGTCAAGTATGTCGTTGCCGCCGAACACGAACGAATTGTCCGCGACAAAACTTGTGAGGGGTACGG
>CAZPNN010000428.1:0-4282 GCA_964587605.1 uncultured Chromatiaceae bacterium | reverse complement strand
ATCACGGAAGCCGTCGATGTCCCCGGCCCCGATGTTCTCGCCCACCGTGAACTGGTAGCGATTGAAGTCCTGGAAGATCACGGCGATCTGGCGCCGGAGCGCGTTGCGCTGCCAGTCCCGGACATCGAGGCCATGCACCATAACCCGTCCGGAATCTGGTTGATAAAGACCACATAAGAGCTTGATTAATGTTGACTTACCAGCCCCATTCTCGCCGACAAGCGCGAGGCTCTCCCCGGGCCGGATGTGCAGGTTGATTCCATCAAGCGTCCGCTCCCGCGCGCCGGGGTAGCTGAAGGACACGCCATCGAAGCGCACACCGTCGGCCGGATCCGGTCCGCAGTCAGTCTCACCCCACCGATACGTCGGGGCCTGCTCGAGGTATTCGTACAGATTGCTGAGGTAGAGGTTGTCCTCGTACATGCCGCCAATGGAACCCAGGCTTGCGGCGACAGCCCCTTGTCCCTGCTTGAACAGCAGCAGGTACATGGTCATTTCGCCGAGCGAGATCTGCCCCTGCACCGCGCTCACCGCAATCCAGCCGTAGGCACCATAGAGCACCGTAGTGCCGAACAGGCTCAAGGACAGACCCCATGACTCCCGACGCAAGGTCAGCGCCCGGTCCTCGCCGTAGATCTTGCGGAAAATGGCCTTGTAGCGTTCCAGCAGCATCGGCCCGAGCTGGAACAAATGCACTTCCTTGGCGTTGTCCTCGCGGGCCATGACTGTCTCGAGGTAATTCTGTTCCCGCGACTCCGGCGCCCGCATCCGGAACAGGCGGAACGCATCGCCCGAGAACTTGGTTTCCGCGACGAAGGCCGGCAGTCCTGCCAGCACCAGCAGTCCCATCGCCCAGGGTGAGAACGCCGCCAGCAGCACGCCAAAGCTCAGCAGCGACACCAGCTGCTGGAACAGGGCGAAGTTGCGCATCACGAGGCTGAGTGGACGGCTCGAGGCCTCGCGTCGCGCGCGCGTCAGCTTGTCGTAGAACTCGGCGTCCTCGAACTGGGTGAGGTCGAGCGTCAGCGCCTTTTCCAGAATCATCTCGTTGACGCGCTGGCCGAGCTGCGCCCGGAGCAGGGACTGGCAGGCCGTAATACCGCGCTGCGCGCCCCCCAGCAGGGCAATGATCACGCCCTCCAGCATGACGAGTTCGAGCACCGGGAGGTAAGACAGGTCGGCTCCCGCCTTTACGAGCGCCATCTGGGCCACGATGGTATCGATCACCAGCTTGCCAACCCAGGCTGCCGCGGCGGGCAGCAGCCCGGCGGACAGGGTGAAGAAGGTGAGTAGCAGGGTCAGCGGACGATTCGTGGACCACACCAGCGCCACAGCCCGCCGGCTGTAGCGAAGCACGCCGAAGTTCAGGCCAAAACGGCCGAGAATTCCGGGGACTACGGTGGACGTGGCGGGCCGGGTGGCGTGTGGATGGGGAGCGTTCAAGGGACCGCATTATCCCGTGCGCCGGGATTCCCGTCAGGATTTACTTGGCGGGCCACCGGTCATTGGCTGACGGCATAATCGACTCCTATGGCCCATCCCGAAACGACGCGCTTTGCTCCCAGCCCCACCGGCGCCCTGCACCTCGGCCATGCCTTCGCCGCACTGCTCGCCCACGCCGCGGCCCGGGACACCGGGGGGCATTTTCTGCTGCGGATGGAAGACCTCGATGAGGGACGCTGTAACGCTCGCCATGAGGCGGCCATCTTCGAAGACCTGGAATGGCTGGGCGTGGCATGGGACGGCCCGGTGTTGCGGCAGTCGGAGCGCATCAGCCACTACCGGCGGGCGCTCGAAACTCTCGCGAACCAGGGCCTCGTCTACCCTTGCTTCTGCACGCGCGGCGACATTGCCCGGGAGATCGAGGCCATGGCCAGCGCCCCGCAGGGACCGGACGGCCCGCTCTACCCGGGGACGTGCCGCGCGCTGTCGCCGGAAGAGCGCCGTGCCCGGCTGGCGACCGGTACAGCGCACGCGTTACGCCTCGACATCGCCGGCGCCGTCGGCGCGCTGCACGCCGCCGAACTGCGTTTCGAGGAGACGGGCCAGGGTCCGGCCGGAGAGTCTGGCCCGGTTGTTGTGCAACCCGCCGTGCTCGGCGACGTGGTACTGGGACGCAAAGACCTGGGAGTCAGTTACCACCTCGCCGTGGTCGTCGACGACGCCGATCAGGCCGTCTCACTCGTGACCCGCGGCGAGGACCTGTTCGCGGCCACCCACGTACAGCGGCTCCTGCAGTCCCTGCTCGGGCTACCCGCCCCGCGCTACCAACATCACCGCCTGATCCGCGATGCCAACGGCCGGCGCCTGGCCAAACGTGATCGGGACCAGACGCTGTCTACCCTCCGCGCCTCGGGCATGACGCCCAAGGACATCCGGCGGCAACTGGGACTGCGCTAGCATGCCGGTGATGGAAACCTCCAATCTCACAGCACGCCAGTACTGGGCGCAGGTCAAGGCCAACCCCGCACGCGCGAAATTCGGCTTTGGGAGCAAGGCCGCGCTGATCAACATCGACCTGCAGCGGGCCTACACCGATATGAGTACCTTCCGCACGGCCTACCAGACGGATCCGCGCCAGATCGAGCACATCAACGCGCTTGCGGACCTGATGCGCCAGCGGGGCTGGCCCGTAATCTGGACTTACGTGGCCTACCTCGCCGACGGGTCCGATGCCGGCGTCTGGGGCACCCGGACGAATACGGAGGACTCCCTGCAGAACATCCGGGAAGGCTCGGAGCGCGCAACGCTGGATCCGCGTCTGCGCCTTGACCGCACTAGCGATGCCATCTTCAACAAGCGCATGGCGAGTGTCTTCCACGAGACGCCGATCGGTTCCCTGCTCAACTGGCACCGGGTGGACACCGTGATACTGACCGGCGGAAGCACCTCAGGCTGTGTCAGGGCAAGCGCCGTCGATGCGTTGTCCCGCAACTACCGGGTCATCGTTCCGGAAGAGTGCGTGGCCGACAAGCACGAGATTCCGCACTTCGCCAGCCTCTGCGACCTGATGCTGAAGTACGCCGACGTGGAACCGTGGATCGTGGTGCGGGACTGGCTCAGCGCGGATCAGGCTTCAGCGCGCTGAAGCCATTGCGCCACGCGTCCACGGGCGCGTCCTGGTCGCTGACCACTTCGAAGGTCTTGCGCAGGGCAGCCGGCCTGTCGAGCGCCGCAATCATCACGGCGGCAACGTCGGCCCGCGCTATCCGCCCGGAACCCTCGTCCCCCTGCTGAAAATCAAGACCCGTCTGCCCACCCGGTTCGTCAACCAGCCCGCCCGGCCGGACGATCGTGTACGGCACACCGCTTGCCCGCAAATGCGCCTCGCCCTTTGCCTTCCACTTCAGCGCGTCACCGGACAGCAGATTGAGGAACATGCCAAGCACACCGCCGCCGCTCCCGACGCCCATCGAGGATGCCAGCACCAGTTGCCGGACCCCGGCGGCACGGGCCGCATCGGCCAGGTTTTTCACGCCACCGTAGTCAACAAACTCCGGGCTGTTCGGGCCCGACCTCTCGGTGCCACCAATTGCGCACAACACGAAGCTTACGCCGGCCAGTACCGGGCCCAGTGTTTCCAAACGGGTAACGTCGCCCTCGACCCAGGCGTAGTCCGCGCCAATTTCCCTGCGGGCGGCGGCCACATCACGAGCCATCGGCCGAATGGCAAAGCGCGGATCACGGCGCAGTTGCTCGAGAATCTGCCGGCCGGTACGGCCGGTGGCGCCGGCCACCAGGACGACGACAGGACCACTCGCCCCCGGCTTTGGCAGTTCCCCGGTGAGCGTGTGCTGGGCCATCGCCGACGCCGCCAGCCCCGCCAGGGCCAGCAGCAACAGGCCGAAAGCGGCTCCCCATCGCTGGTTCATCATCAGCCCTGCTCCGGCTTCGGCATGCTGTAGTCCCGCCAGACCGCAATCTTGCCGTTCCGCACGATAAACATCCCGGCAATGTGCGGGTGATTGTCGTACTTGCTGTCGTGCGCGTAGAAGTGGTCGATCCGCTCATTGACCACCATCGGGCCCATCGCGTGGGAACGGAGGACCACCCAGTCGACTGCCTTGAGCTTCGTAAGGAACGGGCCCATCTGCTGGATGAAGGCCTCATTGCTTGTGATGACGGGGCCGCCCTCCCACACCATGTATTCAAAGGGCCGGGCGAAATAGGTGGTCAGCAGTTCCGCGGCCTGTTTTGCCCACTCCTGGCAGAAGCGGTTGACGAGATTTTCGTTGGCCTGCTCGGCTTCGGTATTCATCGGCTCTCCAATGTCCTGGCTATA
>CAZPNN010000427.1:0-2603 GCA_964587605.1 uncultured Chromatiaceae bacterium | reverse complement strand
CGTCCGCATTGATTTCGCCGGCCTCGGCGATATCCACGCTGCCGGGCACGCTGTCGATCTCGCTCAAGCCCAGCACGGCGTTGGTGTGGATCAGGCCTGGCCACAGGTGCTTGCCACGGGCATCGACGCGTTCCACCGTGGCGGGAACCGGCGTATCCGCTCCACCAACCGCGCTGATGCGGCCATTCTCGAACACGACGACTCCGTTCGGGATCGCCGGGCCTTCCAGCGTGTGCACGGTGGCCCCGAAAATCACAACCGGGCCGGCCGCGCCACTCCCCGGCGCGAACTGGTAATTGAACGGCGGCGCCGGCGGATTCACGGCCGGCGGGTTGCCGGCGGGCGTTGCCACCGCTTCGGCTGCAGAATCGGGCTTGGCCGCGTCGCCCCGGAGTTCGGCGGTGAGACGCTCACGCGCCTCGGTCACCCGCGCGCGGTGGGCTACGTCCACGTCGCGGCTGAAGCGCAGCTGGCCGTCGACGAAGGTCAGGTCGGCCCGGCTGTAGACGCTCAGCGGGTCGCCGTTCCAGATCACGACGTCGGCATCCTTGCCGGCGGCCAGCGAGCCGACGTGGGCGTCGATCTTCAGCTGCTTCGCCGGGTTGATCGTGACCATCGCGAGCGCCTGCTCGCGATCGAGCCCGCCGTAATGAAGCATCTTGGCGGCCTCCAGGTTGAGGCGCCTCGCGAGGTCGGAACTGTCCGAGTTGAGACTGGTCAGAACGCCGCGCTCCGTCATGACCGCGGCGTTGTACGGAATGGCGTCGAAGGCCTCCATCTTGAAGCTCCACCAGTCCGAGAACGTGGAACCACTGGCGCCGTGCGCCGCCATCTCGTCAGCAACGCTGTAGCCTTCCATGTCTTGCTGGAAGGTGTTCACGCGGAAACCGAGCTCCTCGGCAAGACTCATCAGCATGAGAATCTCGTCGGCCCGGTAGCTGTGCGCGTGAATGGCGCGCTTGCCTTCGAGTATTTCCACGAGGGGCTCGAGCCGAAGGTCGCGGCGCGGCGGTGGCGTGCGGGCCTGCTGCCGCTTCGACAGCGACCGGTAGCGCTGCCACTCCGCCTGGTACGCGCGAGCCTGCTCGAAACTCGTACGGACCATTGCCGAGACGCCCATCCGGGTGGACGGATAGCGGAGATCTGCGCCGGGCATGGCCTTGAATGCGGCCTGCGTCGGGTTCTCACCGAGGGCGAACTTGATGGTCGGCGGCGCTGCTGCAAAGACGAGGTCATCGGGGCGGTCGACGCCCCAGCGGTACTTGATGACGACATTCTGGCCGCCGATGGTGTTGCCCGAGCCGTGCAGGACGTGCGCGACTGTCACCCCGCCAGCGAGCTGCTGGTAAATCTCCGCCGACCGGGCATCGAGCACATCCCGCACCCGCACCTCGGAACTGATGCTGTTCACGCCCTCGTTGAGATCGAGCAGCTCGGTGGCGCTGTGGCTGTGGGCATCGACGATGCCGGGCGTGACATGCCGGCCCGTACCGTCGATGACCAGGGCATCGGGGCTGGCGCCCAGGTTACGGCCGAGGGCGGCAATCTTGCCCTTGTCGATCAACACGTCCAGCCCGTCGACGACGCCGGCATCCGTCATGGTCCACACGGTCGCGTTGCGGATGAGAACCTGCGCGGGCGTTGGTGGCGGCGGCGGGTAGGCCTCAAGTCCGAGTGCCTCGTCGAGTTCCATCGCGCCCTGCGCCGGGCCCATGCCAGTCGCGAGCAGCACGGCCAATGCGGCTGTGCCCCGAATCTTTCCTGGTCGTTGACAGGTCATCACTGCAGTTCCTCCGGGCCGGAAACCCGGCGGCCTTCGACCTTCATGTGGGCCGATCCGCGTTCGGATTCCATCGTGGTCTCACCAGACAGGCTTTCACCGGCAACAATCACGGTGATCTTCAACTCACCGCTCGGACCGCTGCTGATCACGGTCATCGCGTTGCCCTCGAGTTCGACGCTCGTAAAGTCGCGCTTGCCGGACCGGGCACTCTCGTTGAAGCCGGCGTAACGCATTTTCCCGCCCGCCTTCCCGCCAGCCTGGCCGGCACCCCTGATCGTCCACGTTGACTCCGCCGACCGGCCCATCACTTCGGTATTGATGCTCCAGGTGCCACGGGGGTCGACGACCGCGTTCGGATCGCCAATCGTCTCCTCCTCCTCGATTTCCTGGTGGTAGCCCTGGACGAACAGGTGCCGGATCTTCGGCTTGTCCGTGAAGAGCTCGCCCTCGACGATCAGCAGGTTGGCCTGCTTGCCGGGCTCGATGGTGCCCATGCTCCGCGACAGGCCAAGTAGCCGGGCGGGCGTCGTGGTCACGGCGGCGAGTGCCTTGTCGGGCGACAGACCTGCCTTCACCACGGCGGCCAGGTTCTCCGGAAAACGCCGCGTGCTTTTCATTCCCACCGTCACGAAGGCGAAGTCCACGCCGGCGGCGTCGAGGGCCGCAGGGAGCCGGGGCGCCAGCAGCGACTGCTGCATTTGCTGGAGGCTGGTCTCGATGACGGTGTCCGCGTCCTTGAGGTCCGGCCTTTCGGGCATTTCCAGCGGCAGCAGCACCGGCATGCCGGCCGCACGCAGATCGGCCGCGCGATCACCGAGGC
>CAZPNN010000426.1:0-2728 GCA_964587605.1 uncultured Chromatiaceae bacterium | reverse complement strand
GCACGGCATACCAGTTCGTGTGCAGTGATAGCCGCGCCTCCGCCCGCTGACGATCCCACTGGGCGGCCCTGTGCGCTGCGCTTGTTCCAATGATGCGCTCGAGATCCGGCGCTCTGTGGCCCGGGACCCAGCGCGTCGGGTAAATCATCCCGGTGCCGGCATCCTGACCCCAGATGAGTCCGCAGCCGGCCGGCAGGACGGGGGTATGCCGGCCGAGGAGTCGCCGGACTTCGGCCGGAATCGGCTGCCCGGCAGGCTGGGGAAAAATCCGCGAGGCCGGTGCCAGTTCCGCGGCCAGGTCTGCTGGCGCTTCAGGGTCCGGGAAGCAGGCCTCCCCGGTGGGCAGGTCGTCGACCACTGCGCCATGGCGACGCAGGCTCTCGGCCAGGGGATCGGCCAGCGGCGCTTGTTCCATCGCTGCGCGGTCCTCGAATTGCCGGCCATCAACGCCGTGAGTCAGCAGCCAGCGGGCGAGGTCCGGATCGTCGCCGAGGTTGAGCAGGGCCGACCGCGCACGCTCACCGCGGACCCGAGCGTAGAGCGACAGCCGCACGGCGAAGTCCGGATTGAGTTTCAGTGCAAGCCCGCCGTCCGGTCGTTGCGAGGCCAGAAGGACTCCGCCCTCGATCAACGCCTGCCTGCTTGCCCCGTCCGGAGGATCAGCAATCCGCCGGTCGCCCGGGAGCTTGCCCTGTTTGCACAACAGGTAGTCCACAAAACTGAGCAGCCAGGCGGCAATGTCGGGGTGGTCACGCAGCTTGAACTTGGTGCTGCGCCTGTCCCCGGCTACGGGCACCGCAAAGAACGCCTCAACCGACAGCGTTGGATTCAATTGCACGGCTATCTGCGGCCTTCCGCCGGGATGCGGCTGGCCTCGATGACCCCTATGCCCCAGCGCCAGCGCTGACCGGGCTGCAACTGTGGCGTCGTCACGCCGTCGGGGTCGATGATTTCCTCGCCGCCATATCGTGCCTTCACTTCCTGCCACGCGACGCCAACGCCGGTCCCGGGCCACTGGTCGGGGAACAGGCAGATGTCGTGAAAAGCGATGACTCCGGCAGGGCCGACCATGTGCCGATAGATCTCGAAGTCGGCCAGGCAGCCTTCGTAGGAGTGATCACCATCGATAAACAGCAGGTCGATGTTCCGGCCGGCGAGAATTTTCTGCAGCGTGTCCTTGCTGGACGGCCGGTGGGAGTCATCGGGTATGAAGTGAAAACTCTGCGTGAGTGGCCCGAAGGTCGCGAACACCTCCCGTTCGGTCGCCGTCTGGCCCCCGCAGTTGGGGGCGCCGGGCAGATCGATGCTGACGAGCGTTGCATCCCGGGCTGCCAGCTGGCTGAAGCAAAAGAGCATTCCACCCCTGGCAGTCCCGATTTCGACCACGACCCGCGGCCGCAAGTCGCGCACCCGCTCCAGGAAAAGGCGTAGTTCATAGTCATTCTGGATGGCCAGAAAGTAGTCTGCAGTGCGCTTGACGAGCTCGTCGAGATCAACGGGCAGGCCGTCATCGCACCAGCCAAGTTGCCGGATTTGTTCCATGATCGGCTCGTGAGCCGGGCCGGTGACCCGTCCGGCCATAAGGTCACGAACGAGCTCTGCGCTGCCAGCGTCGAGCTGGATCCTTGGCTGCCGCCACGAGTGATAGAGCAGCCACGGCGAGCGGTACATGTTGACTGAGGATTTCGCGGCGCCCGTACGGATGGCATCCGCAAAGGCGTTATTGCCGAGCTCCAGGAACAGATCGGTATTGGCGCGGTACTCACTGAGCTTGTCGGTGGCCACGAGGCGCAAGTTGCCGAACATGAAGCAGTCTGAATTCCTGTGGTGGCGACCGGGTATATTAATATGGGACATTGATGCCCCGGTCCGGACGCCTATTATGTACAACAAATACCTGACGTCAGTGGGTCAGTTTCCGGCGGTGTTCACCGCGGAGGAGTGCCGCCGGCTGATCAACCTGCGGTTGCCTGCGACAGACGCCAGGATCAATGTGCCCGATGTCGACGGTGGGCAGGCGAATTATCAGGTTCGAAGGACCAAGGACAAGGCCGTTCCCCCCTATCCGGAGCATGCGTGGATCTTCCAGCGGATCGGCAACCTGGTCAGCCAGGCGAACCAGCACAGCTATCAGTTTCAGCTGAATCAACATGTCACCGCGCACGTGCTGGAGTACTCGCCCGACGGTTTTTATGACTGGCACATCGACCTGGGCGCGGACGTGGACGCAACGCGCAAGATCAGCCTGGTAACCTTTCTTACGCCTCCCGAGGAGTACGAGGGCGGCGAATTGTGCTTCATGGACCAGGGTGCGCCGTTGAAACTGCCACAGGGAACCACGGCGTTGTTCCCCTCGTACCTGATTCACAAGGTTCAGCCGGTGACGCGGGGTACCCGTTTCACACTGGTGTCATGGGTGCACGGTCCGAGCTTCTGTTGAGCCGGCGACTACGGGCAGCGTGTCTTTCTTCGCCGCCTCCTGGGCGCGGTGGACGCGCCGCAGATTCTGCTGGGCCGTCTCATAGTGTGAAGGCGAAAGGATGATCGCCTCGTTGAGCAGTTCTTCGGCCGTCGTCAGGTCGCCATTCCGGAACGCAATGTAGCCAACATCGTTATTGGCCTTGGCGGGGTCGATGACGGTGGCCATGATATCGACGGCGTGCGAATAATCGCCGCGGCGCGCGTGGAGCAGGCCCATGTTGGCTGTCGCTGCCCGGTGCCCGGGCTC
>CAZPNN010000425.1:0-24238 GCA_964587605.1 uncultured Chromatiaceae bacterium | reverse complement strand
CGGTCCGCAATCTTCGAGTGAATATTCCAGCAACGCTCCCACGCCCTCGAGACGTCCACGTTGGGACTCTCGGCCAGAAACTCCATGATCGTCTTCGTCTCGGTACCCCTGGTCATATCAGCTTGCATCTCCTGCTCCGGCTGGGTGGCGCTTAACAAGCCGGCAGTTTAAGTGATAATTCCCCGCCTGGATGCCTCGGAGCCGACCATGCCCACCGTACCGATCAATGGCCACGACATGTATTACGAGATCCACGGTCAGGGCGACCCGGCTCTCTGCATGGGGGGGTGGGGCACGTACTGCCACGGCGGCGAACGGCATCTGGCCAGGGGCCTGACGGATCGCTACAGCGTCCTGATCATCGACTACCGGGGTATTGGCGAATCGACTGACGACCCTGGCGTGGCGCCGTCCATGACGTTGCACAGCCGCGACGTCATTGGCCTCCTCGATCATCTGGGCTGGTCCCGTGTGCATTTCGTGGGGCTCGTCGGCATGGGCGCCTGCATCGCACAGGAAGTGGCTATCGAGCGTCCGGATCTGGTGCGCAGCATGGTGAACATGGGGGCCTGGGCCAGCGTGGACCCGTTTCTACAGGCCCAGCTGGAACTGTTCCGGGATATTCACCGCGATTCCGGCTTCCTCACCTTCCAGAAGCACGTCTGCGTAATGTCCTTCCTGCCCGACTACTACAATGAAAACCGGGCGCGACTATTGGGTCCGCAGGGCCCCTGGAGCGAACTGAACGGCCGTTACCCGGCGCACGAACGCCTCGTTGCGGCCTGCCTGATTCACGACGTCACGGCGCGCCTGCCGCGCATCCAGGCACCGAGCCTGATCATCCACGCAGGCCAGGACCAGGTGACGGGGCCGCGAACGACACTGCCCCTTGAGCAGGGGATCCCCAAGGCGGAAGGCGTGCTGATGAATGATTTTGCCCACGTCGTGGCCGGCCGCGAGCAGAAAGCCGCGTTTGCCAAACTCCTGATGAGTTTCCTCGAGCGTCACTAGCCTGGAGCGTCACTAGATGGTGCCCGTAGCTCCGGATGACCCGACGATCAGCGCACAACTGGCGGCGCAGATCAGCGCGCTCGGTATCGACCGGACACGCCGGCACATCTTCCTCTGCTGTGACCAGGGCAAACCCAAGTGCTCGACCCGGGAGGCGAGCCTGGAGTCCTGGGAGTACCTGAAACGGCGTTTGCGGGAACTCGGGCTGGTCGCGGGCGGCGGGGTCTACCGGACGAAAGCCAACTGCCTGCAGGTCTGCATGGCGGGCCCCATCGCCCTCGTCTACCCGGACGGCATCTGGTATCGCGGCTGCACGCCCGCGGTGCTTGAGCGCATTGTCCAGGAACACTTGATTGGTGGCCGGCCGGTCGATGAGTTCGTCATCGCACGACACCCGCTGCCGAATGAGGGGCAGTAGCGCCGGACGGCGCGACGAGAAGAAGGGCCCGGCGCCCCGAGCGAATCCGGCAAGAAGTACCCCGACACGGGACCTATGGCCAGACCTGAACTCGAACCGCCGGGCTTGATCGTGAAAATGGGGGCTTAAGCCGCGAGCAGGGCAAGAGTATATACAACTCACCCGGCCCTGCGTCCCGGGCAGTGCGCAGACTCGCAAGATACTCCGTTATGACCAATGTATTCCTCTTAACTCTATGTTTCTAATTCACTTTTATCGGCCATAAAAACCCGCGTCGTGGGTTGTGCGGCGCACAATTCTGGCGCTTCCGCACCCAAACTGGGGGTTGACTTTTTCAGTCTTGAGGCAGGGCCGGCCGCTATGCTTCACCCGTGCCAAATTCCATCGCCAACACCGTCACGCTGGTCGTGTTTTGCCGTCGCCCGGCCCTGGGTTTCGGCAAACGCCGCCTGGCCCGGGAGCTCGGCGAAACCACCACGCTCAAGATCAGTGAACTCCTCCTGGCCACCACTCTGGAGGATGCGGCGTCCTGGCCGGGCGGCCGGATCATTGCCCCGGCGGAGCCTTCCGACGAGGGCTGGGCGCGGTCACTGCCCGTGGCTTTCGATGCGGTCGTGCTGCAGCCCAGTGGCAATCTGGGCGACCGCCTGGCGGGAGTTGACCAGGTGCTTCGCGGTCAGGGTCACACGCAACTTCTCTATATTGGCAGTGACGCGCCGGTCTTAAGGCCGGCTGACTACCAGGCGGCGCGCGCGAGCCTGGCGACCCACGATGTCGTGCTCGGCCCGGCTCTCGACGGTGGCGTGACCTGCCTGGGCAGCCGCCAGCCGTGGCCGTCATTGACGAACCTGCCGTGGGGCAGCGGGCAGCTGCACGACGCCCTGCAGTCCGCCTGCCAGCGGTCGGGAATGACCGTTCAAAATCTTGAGCCACGTTACGACATCGACGTGCCGGCCGATCTTGGCCGGTTGTGCGCGGATCTTGCCACCGACAGGCGGCCTGCGCGTCGCGCGCTGTACCAGTCAGTACGCAGTTTGGGATACTGCGACACATGAGTACGTCTGCCGGCACCGTCGTCAACCTGCTGCGCCCCGTGAGTGCGGCTGATGAGGCCACGCTGACCGTGAGCGTGGTGATACCCGTCGTGGGGGACAACGAAGTGCTGGCCCGACTACTCGATCGTTTGCAAACACTGGCGGTGCCGCCCGATGAAATCATCATCGTCGATGGCGGATCAAGCGCTGGCTGCCGCAGCCTCGCTCGCCGGTTTCGCTGCATCTATGTCGGCACACGGTCGGGCCGGGGGCATCAGCTGCATGCCGGCGCGCTGCGGGCCTCCGGTGACGTGCTCTGGTTTCTGCACGCGGACGCCGAACCGCATGCCGACGGTGTGACGCTGATACGCCACCGCCAGCGGGACGGTGCGCCCGGCGGCTTTTTTGCGTTCCGTTTTACAGGTCCGGTGACCTGGTACAAGCGGTTGCTGGCCCGCCTGATTAATTTTCGCGCCCGCTACGGTATTCCCTACGGTGATCAGGGATTGTTCGTCGCGCGCACCGCCTACGATGCCGTTGGCGGCTTCGCCGACACACCGTTGTTTGAGGAAGTGCCGCTCGTTCGCGCATTGCGCAGACGCGGGTCGTTTGCCCAGGTCGCCGCCAGCATCGGCGTGTCGCCCCGGCGCTGGGAACGCGACGGCTGGCTGCAACGTTCCATCAGCAACCGCTTTCTGGCACTGGCCTACACACTCGGGGTGCCGCCCCGCCGGCTCGCCCGACGTTACCGCCCGCTGGGACCGACAGAGTTCGGGGCGGACACCGATTCGTGCTGACGTCACCGGTGTTAGTAGCGGCGACTGACCCGCCCGCCGGCGCAACGGGCTGGATCCAGCCCCACGCGCTCGACGAACTCTGGATCCACACCGGCACGGCCTGCAACCTGGACTGCCCCTTCTGCCTCGAAGGTTCAAAACCGGGCGACAATCGTCTGCAACGCGTAACGCTAGCCGACGTACGCCCCCTGCTCGACGAGGCCGTGAGCCTCAATGTCAGGCAGTTCTCCTTCACCGGCGGTGAGCCCTTCGTCGTCAAGGATATGGTGGCCATACTCGAGTACGCGGCAAACCTGCGGCCGTGTCTCGTCCTCACCAACGGCACGGCTCCGGTCGTGCGCCGAATGACCCAGATCCGGAAACTCGCCGGCACGGCTCATCCGATTGCCTTCCGGGTGAGCCTCGACGACGCCGACGAAGGCCGGCACGATGCCGGTCGTGGCGCCGGCAACTTCAGGCTCGCTTTGCAGGGGCTTCGAGCGCTGCACAAGGCCGGCTTCAGCATCTCGATCGCGCGGCAGATGCAGGCCGGGCGGGACCAGGCGGAGGTGGACCGGGAGTTCCGGCAACTGCTGGCAGCTGAAGGACTGCCCGACGACCTGCGAATCGTGTCATTCCCGGATTTCGGCACGCCCGGCGAAAACCGCACCGTGCCGCACATCACCGAAGACTGCATGACGCGTCACCAGACCGAAACCTCCCGGCGCGCCTTCATGTGCGCGTTCAGCAAGATGGCGGTCAAGCAGCGTGGGCGCATGCGCATCTACGCCTGCACGCTGGTGGATGACGACGCGCGCTTCGACCAGGGCGGATCACTCGCCGGCGCGACGGGTGCCCGTGTGCTGCTTCAGCATCATCGCTGCCACAGCTGCTTCAAATACGGCTCGTCGTGCAGCGAGCTTAAGTGATTCATGCTGGTCATTGATCCGGCCTGGGCGGGCAAGGTCGAGTTCTATGAACTGCTCTTCGGCACCTGGATCGCCTATGCGTTCCTGGTCCTGATGTGGGAGCGGGTGCTGCGAGCACCACTGGCCGAGTGGCGCTATATCCTGCTCAACTTCCTCGGCGCCGGCGCGTTCTGGATCAATCACTATTTCCAGCATGCGCCCCTGTGGTTAGTGATGCTGAACATTTACACCGCCCTGTTTCTACTGGCCTGGTGGTGGATCGGCGTTCGCGGGCAGCACCGCTCGATCGGCTGGAAGATCGCGGCGCTGCTCGGAGCAATCGTTTACACGATCGCGTTCATTGGCTTCGAGCAACTCTCCCGCATCGGGGTGCAACGCTACGGCGTGAGCGAATTCTGGTTCATGGCCACCACATTTTTCGGCTTTATCGCCGTCATTCTCTGGCGCGGCCCCCTAAAAGGTACCGGACCTTAGTTTTGTTAGTTTTGCCTACGCGGGGAAGAAATCGATCGGCTTGGTCGTGGTAACAGGCGGAACGTCCTTCGACAGGAAACTGAACATCCGGATCCGCTGCACCAGCTTGCGCTCGAGTTCGTCGTCACCCAGTTCGCTGGATACCACCTGAACGTCCGACACCTGGCCCGAGGGCTCGATCGTCAGTTTCAGCACGAGTTTGCCCTGCAGGGCGGGATTGCTGCGCAACGCCCGGTTGTAGAGCGCGTAGATAGCGCCCTTGTTCTGGTCGAACACCATCTCGATCTCTTCGCGACTCCGGCCTGCCTTCCCGGCTGAAGATCCGGTCGCGTCCGGTTCGCTCGCGAGGCTGGCAACCGCGCT
Organism: uncultured Chromatiaceae bacterium; assembly: GCA_964587605.1. GTDB lineage: Bacteria > Pseudomonadota > Gammaproteobacteria > Steroidobacterales > SHZI01. The sequence continues at coordinate 19,233 of CAZPNN010000425.1, read as the reverse complement.
CGTGACCTGCGTGGTTCCCCGGGCGTTCAGCCCGGCACCGCCAGTGTTGCGGCTCATCGCCGCCGTATTGATTCCGCCGCTGCCCTTCCCGACCCGGGAGGTCAGGAGCGAGCGTTCGTTCCGAGTCGCCTCACCCACCGCGCCCGTCACAGCCCGGGCGCCCGCGATTTCGGCAACCGCCTTGTCGTCGCGCAGATCGGCGAGGTCATCAGTGAATGCCAGCAAACCGGATTTCTGCGCCTTGTCCCGCGCCAGCTTCTGGCGGTCCACCGGCACAGGCTCTGGCGCCGGCCTGACCTCAGGCCTGACCTCAGGCTTCGGCGGAACCTTCGCCACCTCGGGCTCCGGTTTGGGTTCGACCACCGGTTCCACCGTCGGCGGCGGCACCGGCCGGGGCTGTTCGACGATGAGCCGTACGACCCGCTCGGGAAACTCGGGGGCGTCAGCCTGGTTCCGCTCCGCGACCGGCAGCAGCGGAATCCGGATGCCAAACACGAGGTAGGCAATGAAGCAGTTGCGGAGGATCTTTCGGAACCGTTCTTCCGATTCCGAGCCTGGGGACCAGGGCAGCTCGTAGAGCCGATAGAAGGGGAACGCAGCCGTGCTCATGCCGTGGCTCCCGGGGCTGCCGGCGCCATCCGTTCCTTCTCGAACACCGCCAGGGACACCTTGCCAAAATCGGCGTCGGTGCAGGTGGCCATGATTTTCTTGAGCACCGCGTAGGGCGTGCTCTTGTCACCCATGATGGTCACTTCCCGGTTGGCCACGTCCTCGTCGGTGCCCCGCATGGCGCTCGCCTGCAGCACCCGGGCGCCCTGTCGGCTTAAGGCCGCCTTGAGGGCCGGAATGACGTTCCCCTCGGTGGACTGGATCTCGGCCAGCGTCGCCACGGGCTTGCCATCCACGAAGAGCATGTCCCGCGTCAACATGACCACCAGTGTTTCCCGGGGCTTTAGCTCCGACACGGATTGTGGAATGGAGATGTTCTTCGTGTTGGGCAGAATCTCCACATCGGCCGTGTGCAAGAGCAGAAACACGACGAGGATCGTCAGCATATCGATGAACGGCACCAGCATCAGGTGACCACCGGACTTGTGCGCCCGTTCCCGGCGACGCTTTACCCGTGTCGGCGTCATATCGGTGCGTCCCCGATGGAGATTTCAGGAAAAAGTTCAGCAGGAACCGGACTGCTACCTGGCACCGTGCGGACGCGAACCGTGTCCATGACCTGCACGAGCACGTCGTAGGAAACCTCTGGCCCCAGAAGAATCGTGGCCGCCTGATTCTCCGGAAACCTGGCCTTGACCCGCGCGAGGTAGCTGCCGAGCTGCTTAAGGTCGTAGCCAGCCGCGGTGTTCGGCAGGCTCTGCAGGATGCCCGTGGCCCGGTCCGCCACGTCGATGGAGGCGTCCCGCACGATCACCTCGAGCTGGAGGCCCAGGGGCAGATCCGGCACGTCCGCGCTGCTGCTCGGCAGATTGAGTTCAAGCACGTTGGTCTTCGAGAACACCGCTGTAAAGATCAGGAAGAACACGAGGATGACCATCATGTCGATCATCGGCACCATGTTCAGGTCATGACGCCCCTTCAGGCGAGCATGATGTCGCCGGACCCGCCGGACACTCCTGGAGGCTTTCATGCTTCAGACCTTCCCGGCAACGCCGACTAGCCCAGGCCCCGGGCCAGCGCAGCGCCTCTCGCCGGAGCGGGTTGAGTTGCCGTGGCCTTTGCCGAACTGGCCTGTGCTGAGCCGGAATGCGCCGGCGTCTGCGCTCCCCGTTCAGTGACCGCGTTCAGAAACTTGAGCGCCGCGATCTCCAGGCTGTCGATGAGTCCAGTGGTCTTTGATTCCAGGTACATGTGCGCCAGCAGCAGGGTGATGGCCACGATCAGGCCGCCCGCCGTGTTGTTCATCGCCACGGAGATGCTGGCCGCAAGCAGACTCGCCTTCTCGGCGGGATTGGCGGTCGCAATCGCACCGAAGGCCGCGATCAGACCAGCGACCGTGCCGAGCAGGCCAATGAGCATGCCGACATTGGCGAGGGACGACAGGAAGTGGGTGCGCTTCTCGAGCTTCGGGATGATCTCGAGGAGGCCCTCTTCCATCGCCTTTTCCAGATCGTCGCGACGATGGGTGACCTTGGTGCGCGCCAGGCCATAGCTCAATACGGTGCCGAGGGCAGTGCCTGACTTGGCCGCCATGTTGGCCGCCTCGGTCAGATTACCGGCCTTCAGGCAGGGCGTGATCTTCTCCCACAGCGCGCGGTTCGAGATGCTGGCCCTGGTCAGCACGACGAAGCGCTCGATCGCAATGGCGATGCCCGCGACGAACAGTGCCGCCATGAAGTACAGGAACACCCCGCCCTCCTGGAAGAAATTCACGATAAGTGTGTACGTGTCCATGGTCCGCAGTACCTCCAACCCAAAATTTGCGATCAAATTGTGCCGTCAACGGCAGGGGCCGTTGGCCTGATAGTCAGTCCGTGGTGACAGTGCCCCGGGTGCCCACCGCCGGGTCCCCACCCGCCGGTTTCTGTACCCCATACAATTGACTGAAATAGCGTGTCTGTCGGCGAAACACTTCACGGTCTACAGGTGCCAGAATTTCCTCAACGAGGCTGTTGACGGGCCGGCCGGCCAGTTCCGCCATCGCGGGGTCCTTCCACGGCACGATGTACAGCACCTTTGGCAGCTCCTGGTTGCCACGGATGGCAGACGACTCCAGCGTCAGTGGTGCGGCCGGGGTCACGGGTTCCTGCGCCCGTGCACCGCCAGCCAGCGAAAGACTGAGCAGCACGAAGCCGGCTCGCACACGGGACACTGGTGTCATGGGGCGCCCTCCACGCGAGCGGCGGTTGGCGTGGCGCCAACCCGGCGGCGCAACTCGGCCACCCACTTCTGCACGTCCTGCCCCTCGCCGGCGGTGCCGCCAAGCTGCAGGTACTGTTCGTAGTTCTGCAGCGCCAGTTCGGGCCGCGGGATATAGAGTTCGTAGACGATCGCGAGGTTGTAGTACGCGGCGGCAAAGCCAGGCTCCACCTCGATCGCCCGCTGATAGGCCTCTTCGGCTTCGGCGAAGCGGCCATGCCGCCCGTGGAGTACGCCCAACTCGTTCCAGACCGAACCGCAATGACCGCACACCATCGCCGCCCGCTCGAACAGAACCCGGGCACCCGCCTCGTCACCGGAACGTGACCGGATCAGGCCCAGGTTCAGCAGGGGCCCGGCGAACCCGGGGTATTCCTCGCTGAACCTCGCAAGGTCTGCGGTCGCCGTGGCATCGCCGGCGCGCAGGCGGACCAGCAACGCGTCGTAGCGGGCTTCGGTCTCCGGGGACGGCGGTTCTGAGGTCGCCGTTGGGGGTGTCACTGGGGTCGTCATTGGGGTCGCGGCTGAAGCCGCTCCTGCGGGGCGCGATGCGTCAGCGACGCGGCCCGTGGTGCCGCAGGCCGTCAGTACGCTCACGGCAAGTGCCAGCAGCGCCGCGCGCCACCCTGAATCAGTCCAGCCAGTCGGCAACATCTTCACTCCTCTCCGTTCGGGCATAGCGGGCCGGTGCCATCACACTCAAGCGCGCGAAACTGGCTCGCACCCACTCGTCATAAACACCCTCTGCCACCCGTTCCGTATTCGCCCGGTACAGGTCGATCGCCTTCTCCTCAAACGGGAAGGCCTGCTCCTCGAGCAGCAGGACGTATTCCTCCTGCTCGTCGGCGGTAAGTTCCGCCGGTCGCTCGGAGCCCAGCAGGTCGAGGCTCAACTGGTAGTAGAGCTCCGCCGTCTCGAAGGTGGCCGCGGTCGTCACCTGCGCCACGCCGTATTCAGCAGCCGCGCTGTACGCCCGCAGCGCCTCCTCCATGCGCGTCTTCTTGAGCTTGAGGCTCTGATCCAGCGGCGCCCTCAACGCCACTGCAAGAAAGCCATCCCGCAGCGGGCGAGCCAGTTCGATGGCAGCACTCGCGGCCAGGAAGCGGCTCCGGTCGGTGCGATTCGCGCCACTCTGGGCGTCCGCCGCGACGATGGCCGTAAGCCAGCGCTGGCGTGTGTTCCAGTCGCCGCTCGCGGCCGCCAGCTCTGACAGCTTGTGGCGCGCTTCCAGCGCTTCGGCCGGCGGTGCTGGAAAGCGCTCGACGAGCGACTCGTAGAGACGTGCTTCATTCGCCGGTTGAGCGGCAGAGGCGTACAACGCGGCCGCCTGCCAGAGCGCGGCGCGCTGCACGTCGGGCGTGCCGTCCGTCGCCGCGATACGCTCGTATTCGCCGGCGGCCTCGGCGGCCCGGCCGTCTTCCGTAAGCGCCACGGCCAGTTTTGCCGTCACGTCGCCATTGAACGCGTGGGCCGGGAACTCACGTCGAAAGCGCTGCAACAGCCCCACGGACTCGTTCCAGCGCTGGCTGGTCAGCAACAGCGTCGCGGCATCGAAGAGCGCTGTCGGCCGGATGTCCGCCTCCGGCGCCGCGACGGCGATCCGCAGGAAGTTCGCCACCGCGGCATCGACATCACCGCTCGCCTGGGCTGACTCGGCCTGCCGGTAAATCGAGGCGGCCACCCGGCCGGTGACTTCCTTGCGCTGCTCGGGAGCCAGTGCGTAGCTCTGCAAGCGCACGTAGGAGGTTTCAGCGTCAACGAAACGACCGAGATCAAACTGGGCGTGGGCGAGCACAGTGAAGGCCACCCGCTCCAGCTCTGGCGTTGCGGGCGGCTGCAAGGTCACGACCAGACCCGCAACCAGCACGGCACGTTCCAGCTGCCCGCTGGCAAACAATTCCTCGGCCACGCTTACGAGCACCGCGCCGGCCTGCGGGTGGGCAGGATAGTTGTCCGCAAACTTGAGCGCGTAGTCGACGTGCTGGTCGTGCCAGGCGGTCAGAGCCTCGCCCGTCAGCTGCTTTTCATGCTCCCGCGAGGCCAGCAGGGCGGCATAGCCCGCCTCCGCGGCGTGCTCGTGAGCGCCATAGTCGTAGGCCGAGCGCAGATAGGCATCGCGGGCCTCGGCAAAATTCTTCGACTCGAAGAGCAGTTCACCCAGCAGGAAATTGCGCTCCGCGGATTCCGGGTCGGTCGGGAAGTAGGCCAGGAAGCGCCGGTACCAGCCGGCGGCGCGTTCGTAATCGGCCGGCTCCTTGCTCTTCTGCGCCTCGGAGTGGTCGTGCGCGGCGAGATCGCTCAGGTGGGTTTTCAGTGACACCACGATCGCCGGGTGAGCGGCCGGCTCACGCACTGCCCAGTAGGGTGCATCGAGGCCATAGGTCTCGACATACTTCCGCTTGGCGTCAAGCACGAGGCTCGGGAACTTGCCCCGGGCGTAGGCGTCGATCGCGGCCTGCTGCAACCCGGGTGCCGCATCGTTCACCGGATCGCGGGCCACGAACGCCTCGTAGGTTTCGGCGGCGTCCCTGAAGCGCTCCTTGTCCAGATAGAGATCGCCGAGCGCGCTGTACAACAGGTAGGTCCAGGCGGGTTCGGCGCCTCCTGCCAGGGAGACCGGAATGGACGCAGCGCCATCCAGGTAGGAATAGGTGATGCTGGTGACACGCAGCGTGTCGTCGAGTAACTCGCGCTCGGGGCGGCTCATGCCGGCAAGCAACGCGGCAGGCTGCGCGCCGCCGGGACCGAGCTTTCGCCCCAGCAACTGGAGAAACGATCTGAGGCCCTCTTCATTGCGGCCCTGCTTGAACAGCGCCCAACCGTGCTTGTACACGGACTGCTCGTAGAAACTCGACGTCTCGCCGTACGCGAGCACGGCGGCGTACGCCCTCTCGGCCGCCGGATAATCCTTGCGCACGAAGTAGGTCTCACCGCGGCGGAACTCTGCCTCGTCCTGGTGTTTCTCGGACGGGTAGCCGGCGACCAGCGTGTCGAGCGTACGGAGCGAGTCGTCGGCCTTGCCGGCGCCCTCCAGCGCCCGGGACATCTGGTACAGAACTTCGGCGTCATCGCCCGTCCGGGCCTCCCCCGTCTCACGACGTAACTTAAGGAGCTCGGTGTACAGCGAGACGGCCTCGGCGAAATACGCGACGCCGGCGCCGGCCTGCTCACCGTCGCTTTCGGCGCTCACGCCCGCATCGAGATTCAGGTCGGCAAGGCGACGCAGTGCCTCGGCCCGCATCGACGCGGACCCCGTCGGCAACGCAAGGAAGCGGCGATACTGATCCATGGCCCGGGCGGCGCTGTCGACGGCGGGCGCTTCGGTGTTGACCACGATCTCCTGTGTCTTCAGCGTGCGGATGGTTTCGCGGGATGCTGCCGGCTCATTCCCGGCAGGGTCCGCTGCACCGAAGGGCCACAAGCCCGCCGCGAGACTGACACCGAGACAAAGTGCCGCCGCCGGTGTCATCGCGATCCCTCTAACGGTGTGGGCAACGGTGTGGGCGACCGTGAAGGCGACCGGGGTGGCGGCGCGACCCGCGCGGACATCGCCGCCCGATCGTAGATCGTGGCCAGGGCAAACTGGGCTTGCACCCGGTAGGTTTCGAGGCGGTCCCGCTGCTCGCGAAGGGTATCGACGGCGATTGCCAGCAGGTGTTGTTCCTGCTGCCCGCGAGCCTCTGCAATCATCTGCTGCATCTTCTCGATGCGCGGTACCACGCTGCCGATCCGGGCCGTGAATCCGTCGAGTTCTGCCGGTGTGTCACGTCGGGCCATGGCCGCCCCGTCATGGCCGCGCGTTGCGCGCGCCAGCAGGTCATCGGTCTCCGCGATATTCCGGCGCTGGACCCAGAGCCGGTACTTGTACTCGCGATCCAGGTTCCAGAGCAGCACACCCCGAAGGAGGCGGTGGCGATCGCGCAGGTCCCCGGCCTCCGGTCCGGTGAGGCCGGTATCCGCACCGATCGCGGTCAGCCGTTGCCACTGGTCGAGTTCTTCGGCGGTCGCGAGGCCCGCAGGATCACGACTGGCTTCAATGGCATCGAGCCGGCTATTGAGCACATCACGCCGCGCCTTAAGCTCCGGCAGGTCCGCGCGGTCAAGCCCGGCGCTGAATTGCGGCTCGCGCCCGGCGTAAGCCTCGCGCTGCGTGTCGACGATATCCGCAAACGCCGCGAGCTTTTCGCGCCATTCCTGCAGGTGGGTCGACAAGGCGGCCAGGTCGCGCACGTTGCGCAGGCCTTCCTGGAAGCGGTGATCAGCGATCACGTGATAAAGGTAGCGGGCTTCGTTGGAGTCCGGCAGCTGGTTGAGCTCCCAGTACCACCGGCCAATGTCCGGATCGTCGGCCTTCAGCAGTCCGCCGATGAGGCCGCCGTTCCCGGCGCCACTGATCGCTGCGTCCAGATGACCGATCTCGGTATCGAACGAGACCAGGGCGGACTGATAGCCCGCCGCCGCCGACCCGTGTGCGTCGAGCTGCCCGTACGCGTAGGGAATGGCCAGCAGCGACTCCTGCACGGCGCTGCCCAGCAGGTCGCGGTCCTTCAATTCAAGCCAGGGGGTCAGTGCACCCTGAAAGTTGTGCCTCGCGGCGTCTGCCCAACCCACACCGAGCAGCGCTTTGTTGGCAAAGGGACTTGCAAGGCGGATGCGCTCGAGGGCCACGCGCGCCTGGCCGTCAAGAGACTGTTGCAGGTAGGCGTAGCCGAGCGCCAGGTTGGCCTTGTCGCGCAGGTCGATAAGCTCGGCCGATGTGGGCGCGCTCAGCCCGACACGATCCAGCTGGCGCGTGCCGTCATCAAACCGGCTCAGGCGAACGAAGGCCACGCCAAGGTTGTATCGCGCGTAGGGCAGCCAGCCGTCCGGCCCCTTCCAGCCATCGAGCACGGCAGCCGCTGAGTCGAAGCGCCCCATCGCCATCAGCGACTGGGCCGTCAGCATCGGCAACTCCGCCGCCAGGCTTTCCGGCAGGGCACCCGAGATCCGGGCAAAGGCCGCCAGGGCGTCGTCGTGCAGGCTGCGCTGGTAGCGGACCTTGCCAAGGTAAAACCAGGCCCGGTCCCGCACGGCGGGCGCAACCTCCCGGGTCAGCAGCCGGTTGAAAATATCCTCGGCGCGAACGTGCTGCCCGTAGTGCAGGTAAAGACCGCCGAGCAGCAACTCGGACTCCGCCTCGTGGTTATCCACGCGGCCGACATCGCGGGCCGCGAGCAGGTGCGTCAGGGCATCGAAATGCTTGTCCTGATAGAACTGAAAGAGGGTTTCGCCGTAGTAAAGGTCGCGAACCGGGCCTGGCGGCGCCACGTCGCCCGCCCGTGCGGGCAGGATCACGAAGGCCACGGCCAACGTAGTGGCGGCGACGGCGGCCTGAAAGGCCGCACCGCGCTTAGCAGGCGATCGCGTCACGGACTATTCCCACTCCTTGACGAGAAACTCGGGCTGCTGCTTGCTGTCCCGGTCGGAGATCCGCAACTCGACGAACTTTGCGCCGATGCCCTTCTCGACCTTCAATGTGGCACCACGGCGATAATCGCGCGTGTGCGGCCCCTGACCGGTAAAAACCGCCGTGAGTTCGTGCTCGCCTGTCTTCAGGTTGCCGAGGTAGATCCGGTGCACACCGCCCCGCAACAGGGCGGCCACCTCGCGATCCGTGTACAGGTAGTTGCTGACCGGCTTGTCGTCGATCCGGAGCTGAACTGAATCCAGGTCGAAAAAGTCGCCCACGTCCATCGACACGAACACCGCGACCTGCGTGTTGGCCGGGAACAGCAGCTCTTCCTCGAGCAGGAACAATTCCCGGTTCAGGTCCAGGACCTCGTCTTTCAGGACCTGCACCTCGCTGTCGACGGTGCCGGCCGCCAATACCGGAGTCGCAGCAGCAGCCAACGCGTCGGTCGCCTCCTCCGGCTGTGCCAGCGGACTGAAGAGACCGGCCATGAGCATGGCGCCGGTCAGCAGTTGAAGTTTCAACGGGTGCAGTGGCATGTTTACGTCCCTGTTCCTGAGCACTATTCGGCAAGGAGAGCAGCGAGCTCTTCGTCGTAAAGGGCGGCATCGCCGCCCCGGTATTTCTGGTGCACGTGCCGGACCTTGCCGTGGGCATCCACGAGCACGGTGAGGGGCAGATCGGACAATTCGTATTGGCGGGCGACGGTCTGATCGCCGTCATGGAGCACCAGCAGCTTCCGGTGGCTGGCAGCATCGCGGGATGGCTGACTGTCGCGGTCGATGTTGACGGCAACCACCTGGACGCCCCTGGCCTGGTATTGCTGCTGAAGTTTCTCGAGCTGGTCGAGCTGATCTGTGCACCGTCCACACCACTCCGCAAAGAAGCTCAGCAGCACCACCTCGCCGCGCCACTCGGACAGGCGCAGGTTCTCACCAGCGGTGCTCTTGAGGGCGAAATCAGGGGCCGGCTTCCCGGCCACGGCCGTGGTCGCCGTGGCGGCGAAGTTCGGCAGCAAAGTCGCCAGGAGAATCAGGCCAGGGGCCCACAGCTTGCGCATCCCGTTTCTTCCCGTGTTCCGCGTTCATGAACCAGGGCAACTCGTTGTTAGGGGGGACGCGCACGAACGCGGTCTCACGACCGCGTTTCAGCCCGGCAGCTCCGCTGTCATTGACGAGTGCCGCGCGTGACGGCTCGCCGTTAGACCGGTGGCTTTGCGTCCCCGCCTTTCAGCGGGTTTGCCCTTGTCGGCAGAGGAATGTTGACGATTTCCGGCCGCGAATCCTGCGACCTCGCTCACGTCCTGCTGGACCTGAGTAAAATTGCGCGGCGCTTATGTAAAAGCTAGCGCGCCTGCAGCGCTTTTGAGAAGCGCACGTTGTGCGACGAGTCCACCACTACGGCCGCATAACCCGGCGTCGCATCCACCAGCGCCAGCCCGCGTTCGGCGCCCAGGATGAACACCGCATTGTCCAGGCCGTCGGTCATCGTGGCGTCGGGACCAATGACAGTGACGCTGCGGACACCCCGTGCCGAGTCGCCGGTTTTCGGGTTGATGATGTGGTGGTAGCGCACGCCATCCTCTTCGAAGAACCGTTCGTAGTCGCCCGCCGTGGAAATGGCCTCGTTGTCGAGCGCCAGGCGCGTAACCCAGCGATCTCCGGCATCGGGATCGCGAATGCCCATAATCCATGGCTTGCCCTGGCGGTCGCCGATCAGGCGGGTGTCGCCACCGGCATTTACCCGCCCCGACTTCACGCCGGCATTGCGCAGCAGATCGGCCACGCGGTCGCAGGAGTAGCCTTTGCCGATGCCACCGAGGTTGATCCGGGTACCCTCCTCTGTGAAGCGGATTGTCGAGGCGACAGGGTCGAGGATTACGTGCCGGTAATTGATCGACGGCAGGTTCTTTTCGATCGCAGCGCTGTCCGGGCGCACGCCGGCGCGAAAGTCATAGAGCTGCCCGACGCTGTCGAAGGTGATGTCGAACGCGCCATCCGACAGTACTGACAAGTCGAGCGAGCGTTGCACGATCCCGAACAACTCGGCGGACGCCTTCACCGGCTCGCGCGCCGCCAGCCGGTTGACACGGGAGATTTCCGAGTCTTCCCGGTAAGTACTCATCCACGACTCGATGCGGTCGAATTCGGCCATTCCGGCGGCAATCAGTGGCCGGGCAACGGCCTCGCTCCCAGCCCAGATCTGGATCTCGATCCGGGTTCCCATCTTCTGCTGCGTATCGCTGTACCACTCCGCCCGCACGGGCAGCGTGACGAGCGAAAGGAGCAGCCCGCAGAACAGTGAAAGTTGCATTATTGATGGTAACGCCGCGAACGGCGTCAGAACCAGAGGGAAAAGAACACCTGGAGGACGAAGGCATCAAAGTCGTACAGGGGTTCGTTGCCGACGCTGGCACTGCCCCGCAGGTCCCGGAAGTCGTCGTAGCTGAAGAAGTAGTTGTCGACGAAGATGTTTGCCGTGCTTTTCATCGGCCGGTCACCCTGTCGCTCGAAAAACGTATAGGTGGCGCCAACGTGCGGCCCGTGGCTCTGCAGTGTGCTCAACTCCTTGTCGCGGGCCAGGAAGTTCTGGGCGTTCACGTACGGAAAGAGATCGCTGTAGAAGTCCGCCGCATTCTGCGTGTAGAAGCGGTACTTGAAGTCGACGAGCCATTTCGCACCGAACGGGTGTACATAGCCGACTTCGAACGTGTGCGCGTCGATACCCCAGTCGTCGGTGTAGAAGCGGTACTCGCCGGACAGGGCCGCGCGGTATGGAAGATGGTACCTGGCCCGGATCGCTGCCGCGTTGCTGGCACGCGTAGACGGGTAGACCTCGCGCTGCGTGCCGAACCCGCGAGGATCGTTCACATCGACGTAACGCACCTGTCGGTACGGATTGTTCAGATAGCCTTCATCGGCAACCACTTCATAGGAAAGTCCCATGATGAGGTTGCGGGTCAGCACCTGCGTGATGCCAAACCGGTAGGAATGGCGATCAACTTCTTCCGCGAACTGGGCGTCGCCGCGCTTGCTCACGTCATCGGCGCCGCTGCCGTAGCCAAGCGACACCGTGGTGAGCCCGCCGAAAATATCCTGGCTGATGCCAAAGTTCAGCGTGTCGGCCTCGTAATCGGTCTCCTCGCTGGTACTGGCCGAGAGGCTCATCGTGGTATCGCCGCGGAGGTAATCCACGCCGACACCCCACTGCGTACGCTCCTCGCTGTAGCCATTAGGGCTGGCGCCGAGGGTCACCACGTCTATCGAGGCGCTCGTGATGGAGTCCACGTAGTAACTGGCCGAGACAGAGACCTTCTCACCCACCGCGGTGCGCGCCAGCACGGACGGGCCGTCGATCTCGATGCCGCCGCCGTCGTAGTAGTGATACAGGATGTCTGCCCGGTCCTCGGGCAGAACCCCGGCAAGCGCGACCGGCGAAACGACCAGCAGAAGCAGCAGCAGCAACGGCAGGAGGGGCCTCATCTCAGTTACAGCCGCAGCCGCCGCCGGAACTGCCTGATGCCCCGCGGGCACCCTCGCGAGCTTCGTGCACGTGATCGATGTAGGAACCCGACACCGGGTTCCGGTCGAAGCTCATGATCGGGTCGGCAAGCCGGTCCCGCTCGTACGGTTTGACCCACGGCTGGATGCCGCTGCAGCCTGCCAGCAGCAGGCTCCCGATCAGCGCCAGGCAGAGGCGTCTCATCCCCGCTCCCGGATCAGCTGGCGGATCATGTCCTGGTACGTGCTCTCGTCGCCGGGCTTGTAGCCCTGGTGGAGGTAGCGGATGTTGCCCTTGCGGTCGACAATTACCGTGCTCGGCATGGCCGAGACGTTGTAAAGCTTGCTGACCCCGTTTGCCGGGTCCAGCAGGATTGGAAAAGTCACAGGCACGTCCTTCAGGAACGTGTCCATCATCGTCGTGTCTTCCTCCACGTTCACGCCGAGCATCGTGAAACCCAGCGACGCGTACTTCTTCTGGATCTGCTCCAGCAGGGGCATTTCCTTGCGGCACGGCCCGCACCACGTTGCCCAGAAGTTGATCAGCACCACCTGGCCCTTCAGGCCGCTGAGCGAAACGGCTTCTCCCGTTCGGGCCGGCAGTTTGAACTCCGCCGCGGGTCCCGTGGCATCGCCAGCCAGCACCGGAGCAATCGACAAGGTTGCCCCGAGGAGCAGTGAGCCAATAACGTCGCGCCTGGATCTGCTCATACCGACCTCAGAAAAAGACGCTGACGCCCATCGTCAGCTCAATGTTGTGCGTGTCCTTTTTCTCTCCGGACGTGAATTCAATCTCGAAGAGGTGGTCACGCACGCCGAAATCAAGGGCCAGCCAGTCGGTCGGCAGCACCTGGTAGCCGGCACCAAAAGTCATCGTGAAGTAGTCATCCAGCCCGAGGCTCGTCTGGCCCGCGCCGCCAATGACGTACAGGGCGGAGTTGAAGGCCCAGTTGCGGCCAATGAAGGTTTCGCCGGGAAGAAGGTTGTAGCCCAGCGAAAAGTTGTAGTACTCGTACTCCCGGTCGGCGCCCAGCAGATCGAATCCGGCGAGCACTTCGGCGCTGGTCAGATCGAGCGAGCCGGTCTTCGCGTAGGTGCCCTCGGCGAACAGAGCCTCGGTAACCAGGTACCTGGCCCGTGCGCCGTAGATGGAGGTGGACCCGAAATCCTCGACGCTGATCAGCCCGGCAAACCCGCCAACCTGAAAGTTCTCGGTGTCGATCCCCGGTTTCTTCACCTCACGGCGTTCGACCTCCGGCGAAATCACGGGGTCCGACGCGCCCGACTCCGCCATGGGAGGCTCTTCCCGGCCGAACAGGCTGCAGCCTTCCGTCGCTGCGGCAAGGCCGATCAGAAGAAAAACACGAAGCCAGCTTTCCATTCGTCCAGTTCCTCGTTGTCGTCGCGACTCGTAAACGCCAGATAGCTGTTGTACTCGGTACGGAACAGGAAGCGCTTCGACAGGTACATGCGAACACCAACGCCGACCTGGCCGACCTGATCCGTGCGGTCCTCCGTGGAGACCAGCGTGGCCTTCGGTTCGGTGTGGATCATTCCCGTGCCCAGTGCCGCGTAGGGCGACAGCCGCCACTCCGGAAACGGCTGATGCACTATCGTCACCGTCGTCAGCCAGCCATCCGAGAAGCTGCCACTGATGTCCGCCACCTGGACCTCCGTGGAAAGGTTGCGTGTCCACCGGTAGCCCCCGTTCAGCGCAATCACGCTCGCCCCGTCCAGGTCGCCGATTGCGAGGCCCACTTCCCACCGGCTACCCACGAAGTCATCTGCCGTCGGGTCGTCGATCGCTGTTGGCTGGCCCGCCGTGTCCAGCGTCGCGGCCATCTGGTCCTGCGTCACCCAGCCCTCCACGCCCTTCGCCGTGCGCACCTGGAACCAGTCGGTCCGGCGTTTCAGGATCTCGATCTGGTTACCGCGATCCACCACATGAAACACCGGGAAACCCCGGCCCGGGCCCGTGTGCAGCTCCAGGAACGGCTCCACCACGACGGCCTCATAGTGGCCCGACTTTCCATAAGCGGGTGTGACTGGCGACACGAAAACGAGGACTGCAATGAGAAGCAACTGGCGCATGACGATTCCGCGCAGGGATCAGTTCAGCGGCGCCAGGAACGGATCGTTGTAGTACTGGGCGCCGATATCGACCCATTCGGACAGCAGTCGCAGTTCCGCCGGAGTGAGCCGGCCAGCGTGCGAGCCGGCCGGTGCAAAGCGATTGAAGAAGTTCTGCGAGTTGAGCGCGCCGGCCGTGCTCATTGGCGGGTCGACGCCGAGGGGTTCCAGAATCGGAGTACCGGTGACCGGGTCCACGCCGGTCTGGATCAGCCGGTCCACCAGCACACCAGCGACAAGCTCCTGCTCGTTATCCTGGGAGAGGAGTTCCCGATAGGCCTTGAAGTGATCGGCATTGAGGTCGGACAGGCCGTCAGTCAGGTCCAGCTGGCTGGCTGGAACCCGGGGAGCCGCCAGCGCATTGCTGGGCGAGTGACAGCTGGTGCAGGTGTCGTCGACCAGTACGGTCGTCCCGTCCACATCGAGGGTCACGCGCGGCTTGGCCCACAACGGGTGAATGTGCGCCTCGTAGTTGATTGTGATCCGGCAGCGGGGCGCCCAGGCGGTCAGGCAGTCGCCCGGCACCGGCAACGGCGTCGTCAGATCGGCGTAACGGTAGTCAAAAGAGGCGTCCTTCGCGCGCCCGGCCGCCACCGGGTCTGTCCAGATATCCTCGTAGATCACGTCCACGCTCGGCGTGATCAGTGCGCAATCCGTTGCACAGCTGATGCGCTTCTTCACCTGCGCCATCGTTTCACCGAAATCCGCGAAGAACGCGCCTTCCGTGTTTGGAAACGGCTGACCGTCGGCCGTGGCGCCACCCCAGGCGCTGACGAAGGCGGCCTTTCGCCCGTGGGACACGCCGCTCTGGGCGACGTGGCAACCGTTGCAGGTCAGGACCTCGCCCGGGCGGACCTGCAGCCAGTTCTGGTGCCGGGCCGTCACACGCCGGCCATCCCGGTCGAGCACGGACAGGGCGATCGCGACGTTGGCCGGCACCTTGGCCACCACGGAGCCATCGGGTTCCACCGGCACATACCCGAGTATCTCCCGCATGCCCTGCGCCTGGCTGACACCGAAGGCACTGTTGTCGAAGTCGCGCACGTCATCGTCCGGCAGGGACACCGCCTTCTCCAGCCGCAGGAAGCGCAACTGGCGCTGGTCCGCCATCGTCACGGCCGGGTCTGCCAGGGCGGCAATGTCCACGCCGGTGGCACCGTCAAAGTCGTAGACGCTGCGGATATCGATCAACCCTGCGCCCTCATCGACCAGGTCGGGATCAAGCAGGCCCGTCGACACCTGGTCGAAGATCACCGGCGGTGCGGGGCGGGACTGTGCAGCAACGATGTCGCTGATGACGAGGCCCGCAGTCGGTGCAAACACCGGCGCCTGCGTGTTGGCCACGAGGTCATAGATCCAGAGCCCGTAGAGCGGCGGCGCCGCGACGTTGGCCGGGTCCGCCAGTGTCGATGCGGTGCACGGGATGATCCGCTGCGTAACGTCCAGCAGGCGACACGGGCTCCAGCTCACGAACATGCGATTCGTGCCGTCAAACAGCAGATACGCGGATGTGAATTCGCCACCGGGTGAAATCGAGTCATCAGTGCGCACGTCGTTCACGACCATACGCGTCTGCGCGGGACCGAAAAGCAGGCCGGCATTCGTCGCCGTCGCCTGCATGTTCTCCACGAAGTTTCCGCCGTCGATCGCTACCAGGTCGCCACCGTTCTCATCCGTCTGGAATGGCCGGACGACAGTCAGGATCCGGCCATCCGGCATTTCGCGCGGCTGCACGAACTCGATCGTGGCGCCATCGGTGCCGGTGGCATGGCTCTCCGCACCGTAGTAGAGCTCCAGTTCGCTGCCGTCCGGGTTCATGCGGTACAGATTGAATTCGGTATTGGCGGCAGCGTTGTCCCAGCGGCTGAACAGCACCTGGCCGTTGGCCAGAACCGTGGGATCGAGGTCGTGACTCTGGTTGAAGGAAACCTGGTGGATGTCGCTGCCATCGGCATTCATGACATGCAGTACGAACGCTGGCTCATTGCGGTCCTCGTCCTGCGCGTCGAACTGGGGCTTGCCCTCATCGAGCAGTACCGCTTTCGACTGCCGCTGGCGGGTCGATGAAAACACGATGCGGCCATCCGGCAGGTAATGGGGACCCACATCGTGGCCCGCCTCGGCGTTCAGGTCCGAGGGAATGACCCTACGGAGCACGTCAGCTCCGAGCGTGTACTCCCAGATGTTCCACGTGGGCTGATCCTCCTCGGCGGCACCCTGCTCGAAGGGGCCGCGCATCGCGAATACCACCCTGGAACCGTCGAAGGACATTTCCAGGTCGCGAACGTCATACAGGCCGCTGCCCTGGGTGATGCGATCGGTGACATTGAGTTCGGCGGCCGACGCGGCGGCCCGCTCGCGCACGAACAGATCGGCGCCAACGTTGAACGTGCGCAGCTCGCGAACGTCCGACGGCTGCACGGCGCCCTGGTTGTCCACCGGCACCGGGCGCTTGACGTAGGCAATGGCAACATCCAGCGCGACCGGATCCGGATCCTGCCCGCCGCCCACGCCACCGCCGCCACAGGCCGCCAGCCCAGCGGCCAGAACGGTGGCCAGCACGGCCACCAGCAGCGCCGTGATCGACCGGCTTAATGCGCCCACGAGCGCGCCCGGTGGAGCGTTCCGCATCCTTGCAATCATCATCATCCCCATCAGGGCCCACCCAAAAGGCCGTGATGCATAAGACCCGAAGCACAGTGCCAAATTGACTGCCACATAACGTAATACAGCTTGATTTGAGGGAACTGTTACCGCAGTCACAGAACCCGAGCAGGCCTCGATCGCTAAATGTCCACCGGCGCGCAAGGCGCCGGATTTTGGGATGGGCACAACGTGATCACCTTGCTGCAAGGACGGCACACTGCCGTCGCTTCTTCGGCGCCGTGCGCGCGCAGTTTGCGGCGGGCGGGGCATTCCGCCGCTCTGGCAGTGGCCCTCGCTGCCACGCTGGCTGCAGTCACTGTGCTTGGCAGTGCTGCCGCCGAGGCCGGGGCGCGTGAGCAGGCCCGGCGCATTCACGAGCGCCTGGCCGGTGTGCCACCCACCGAGGCCGTGCTGGCGGACATGCAGGCCGACGTAGCCGGCGGCAACGCGACGAGCGCCGCAAACACCGCAATGGACAACAGCAACTTCTACAGCGTGACGCTGAAGAACTTCGCCGCGCCCTGGACAAACCGCGACCAGAGCGTCTTTGTGCCCCTCAACGACTACACCGCGACAGTCATTGGCATGGTGCGGGACGACGTTCCATTCAACACGCTTTTGTCTGCCAACCTCGTGTACGTGGGCACCGGCGCCGGCGTGCCCGCCTATTCGCCGGTGAACAACGACAACTACCAGGCACTCGACGACCAGAATGCCGACCTCAAGGTCCGGCTGACTGCCTCTACCCAGACGCTGGCAAGTGGCCTGCCGGACGCGGCAACTGCTGGTGTGCTGACCACCCGCGCCGCGGCCGAGGCCTTCTTCGTCGCCGGCACGAACCGGGCGATGTTCCGCTTCACCATGCTGAATCACCTGTGCCGCGACATGGAGCAGGTGCTCGACACCAGCCGGGTCCCCGATCGCATACGCCAGGACGTGTCCCGCAGCCCCGGCGGCGACAGCCGCATCTGGCTGAACAACTGCATCGGCTGTCATTCGGGAATGGACCCTCTGGCGCAGGCCTTTGCGTACTACACCTTCGACACCACGCAAGGTCGCATCCAGTACACCCCCGGAGTGGTGCAGGCCAAGTACTTCAACAACGACACCACTTTTCCGTACGGATTTCGCACACCGGACGACCAGTGGAGCAACTACTGGCGGGCGGGCCAGAACGCCCTGCTCGGCTGGGACTCGCAGCTCGCCGGCAGCGGGTCGGGCGCCAGGTCCATGGGTCAGGAGCTGGCCAATAGCACGGCCTTCGCCCAGTGCCAGGTTCAGAAGGTATTTCGCAACGTGTGCCTGCGATCACCAGTCGATGGCGCAGACCGCTCGCAGATTGATTCGATGGTCGGTTCGTTCCGGTCCGGTGGCTACCGCCTCAAACAGGTATTCGCCGAATCCGCTGCGTACTGCATGGGCGATTGAACGGGAGGCTCGGGAACGTGAACGTGGTAGTAGCGGCTTCAGCCGCGACACAAACTGAATTGACGTCCCGGTCGCGGCTGAAGCCGCTCCTACAGGCATATGCCGTAGCCATTGCGGCTGCAGTGCTCGTTGCCTGCGGTGGTGGTGCCGGCACGGAGCGTCTGCCGCCAAACAACCTGCCACCGCCGGTCACCTACGCCGGCCCCGCCCCGCAGACGGCGGATATCCAGAATTTCATGTCCGCGTTCTGGACCAACGTCCGGAATGGCGGCGTGGCCCGCTGCGCAGGCTGCCATGGCACCACGCAATCACCGCTGTTCGCGCGCGAGGATGACGTGAATCTCGCCTGGGCCGCTGCGGATCAGCTGGTGAACCGGACCGATCCTGGCAGTTCCGAAATTGTGCAGAAAATGGCGAGTGGCCATAACTGCTGGCTCGGCACCAACCAGGCGGCTATCCAGGCCTGCACGACGACGCTGCAGGCCTGGGTCGAGAACTGGATTGGCGGCACCGCCGGCGGCGGGACCAAGACGATTCAGCTCGTCGCACCGCCAGACAAGAACGTGGGTCAGAGCCGGAACTTTCCAGCCGACTCGGACGGTTTTGCCGGCACCGTGTACCCGTTGCTCACGCAGTATTGCGCCGGCTGCCACAGCTCGACGTCGGCCACGCGGCAGTCGCCATTCTTTGCCGATGAGGATGTAGCGACGGCCTACGCTGCGGTCAAGACCAAGATCAACCTCGACAGCCCGGAGGCCTCCCGGCTGGTCCTGCGCCTTCGTGACGAGTTCCATAACTGCTGGACGAACTGCGCGGCGAACTCCACCACGATGGAAGACGCGATCCGTGCGTACGCCCAGCAGATTCCGGTGACGTCGGTAGACCCGGCGTTCGTCATCAGCAAGGCGCTGTCGATGTACGACGGCATCGTCGCCAGCGGCGGGAGCCGCTACGAGGCGGGCCAGATTGCGGCGTGGGAGTTCAAGGAAGGCAGCGGCTCGACGGCATTCGACACCAGTGGCGTACAGCCTGCGATCAACCTGACGTTATCCGGAGACATCAGCTGGGTCGGCGGCTGGGGCATCAACATACGCAGCGGCCGGGCCCAGGGCGCGACGAACGCCAGCCGCAAGCTGCACGACCTGATCACGGCCACTGGCCAGTACAGCATCGAAGCCTGGGCTGCACCCGCCAACGTCAATCAGGAGGAGG
>CAZPNN010000424.1:0-3504 GCA_964587605.1 uncultured Chromatiaceae bacterium | reverse complement strand
AACGCGGGGAACAACTACGAGCCCGCCTGGTCGCCCGACGGCACCCGGATCGCGTTCTACAGCAGCCGCAACGGCAACATGGAGATTTACGTCATGGATGCCAACGGTGCAAACCAGACCCGGCTCACCACCACCGCCAGCACGACGCACGACCACTCCCCCGCGTGGTCGCCCGACGGAACCCGGATCGCGTTCGACAGCAACCGCGACGGCAACCGCGAGATCTACGTCATGAATGCCAACGGTTCGGACCCGATCAACCTCACCAACAACGCGGGGAGCGACACCCTCCCCGCCTGGTCGCCCGACGGCACGCAGATCGTGTTTCAAAGCCTCCGCGACGGCGCCACCTTCGCCGACATCTACGTCATGGACGCCGACGGTTCGGACCAGACCAACCTGACCAACAACTCGGCTTCGGAAGGTCAGCCAGACTGGCAGGTCGGAGCGGACACTGACGGGGACACCGTGATAGACGACGCCGACAAGTGCACGCTGGTCGCCAACCCGAGCCAGTGCGACTCGGACAGTGACGGTTACGGCAATCACTGCGATGGGGATCTGAACAACAACACCTTCACGAACGCCCAGGACTACATTCTGTTCCGCGCAGAGCTGGGCCAGCCCAGCGTTAACCCGACCTATAACCAGGCCGACATCAACTGCAACAGCTTTGTGAACGCCCAGGACTACATCCTGTTCCGCAGCCTGCTAGGCAACCCGTCGGGACCGTCGGGGTTGGTGCCGTAAAAAAAGCCCCGGCCGACTAAACGACCGGGGCTTCCGTTTTCTTGAACGACGGCTAGCGGGCGATTATTTCGCGTCGCAGTCCGTCCGGCTCAGAACCACGCGGCGGTTCTTCGCGCGGCCTTCGCGGGTGGCGTTGTCGGCAATCGGCTGGCTCTCACCGGCACCCGCAGTGGTCAGGCGGCCGACGGCGATGCCCTTGCTTTCCAGGTAGTTCGCCACAGTCTCCGCGCGACGCTCGGACAACTTCTGGTTGTGGGCCTCCGAACCCGTACTGTCCGTGTGCCCGGTGACCGAGCCCGCGATGAAGTTGAGGCGGGTCAGATTGACGACCATTTCATCCAGCATCGCCACGCCGGCGGGCGTGAGTTCGGCGGAGTCCAGCGCAAACTGCACCTCGCGAACCACGTCGCAGGAACAACCCCGGGTCCCGACGCGGTCGCCCTTCGGCGTGTCAGGGCACTGGTCGCTGGGATCGATCACGCCGTCGCCGTCCGTATCAGCCGGCGGGGGCGGCGGCGGGGGTGGTGGGGGTGGCGGTGCCGCCGCGACGACCGGGGGCGGCGGGGGTGCCGCCTTGGCGCCCAGCGCCACGCTGAAGCCTGCGTTGATGAGGACATCCGTCAGGTTGTCCGACGACGCGTCCTGCCCTCGCGCCAGCACTTCGGTACGGAACGACACGCGCTCACCAAGGGAAGCGAGGATGCCAACACCGAGCTGCCCCTGCATATCATCGTTATCGGAGCCACCGGTGTCGGTGTTGACCACGCCGACGCCGGCTAAGATGAACGGCGAAAACATGCCATCGCGGTTGTACAGGTTGACCAGGTTCAGGTTCAGCGCGGTCTGGTCCTGATCGGGATAGGAGCCGCTGCTTTCCCCACCGTCGATGGTGTCGCCATCCAGGTTCAGCCTCTGGAAGTCGAACTCCACGTTAAAGTGGTCGCTCAGGGCATAACCAAAGCCGGCGAGGCCGCCCACAAAGCCGTCATCAACGAGGCGATCGTTGTCCGCACTGATGTAGCTTCCCATGCCCTTCAAGTAGGCCTGACCCACCTCTTCGGCTGCCTGCGCCACAGCGTGGCCCAGCAACAGTGAGGCACCTATAGCGGTGGCCGTGATCGCCTTTCGTCGCAGCATTGTCGGTATCCCCTAAGAACTGTGGTTTTTTCGTTACGGCCTGGAATCGGGCAACGTCGCATTGGGCAACAACTTAAGCCCACACCTGTTGCGTTGGCGACAGCCCGGTCAGGTGAAGCGTGAACCGCTTCACCGCCGCCGGTCAAGTGCTTGCCTATATTCAGGGCCATTCTTCCTGTCCGGATTGGCACGTGATGCAACTTCCTTGCCCCTTCAATGGCCCCATTAATGGCCTCGGCAGCCAACAGGGCTTCAGCTTCAGTGAGGTGGTCACCACGCTCGGGGTCCTTGGCGTGAGCCTGTCCCTGGTAGTGCCAAGCCTGTCCAGCATGACGGCGAGCAGTGTTCGGGCCGATGGCATTAACGAGCTGGTCGCCACCCTGCACGTGGCCAGAAACGAGGCCATAACCCGTAACGAGACCATCGTTATTTGCCCGAGCGAGGACGGGGCGACCTGTGCCCCGGTGTCGTGGGAGGCCGGCTGGATTCGCTATGTCGATGCCAACGGGGACTTTGGCCTCAGTGACGGGGAACCCCTGCTGGGTGCCACAGGGCCGCTCTCCGGGCTGCATATCCGCAGTGACGCCTTCGGCACCGCCGTTGGCTACGCGCCCTCAGGGCGAGTCTCAAGCCCCGATAACGGGCTGTCTGGCGGGGACTTTACGTTCTGCCCGGCGAGCAAGCCGACAGACGCCCGGGTACTGGCGGTTTCAGCACTGGGCCACCCGGTTCTCGCCGAGCGCCCCGCCGACGGGCAGGAACCCGACTGCTCGGTGGGTTGACCCCTGTCCGGCGACTGACCGCCCGGTTTGTTTCGTTAAGGCAACACGCCGGAGCTGGAAACCAACCCATCGGCCAGTTTCTCAAGTAGATTCTAAGCCTCGCAGGGAACGTGGTCAGAATCATGCTTGATCTGCCGGGCTGGCCGGTACTCGACAAGGGCCAGCTTGTGGGTGGTTGTATCCGCCTGCCCGTCGTTATCGACGCCAGCCGGCTGACGGCCGAGATTGATGACCTCGGTCCCGCCGTCTGGGGCACGACCGACGGCAGGGTCGGTGTGCACAGGGCGGCCGAGGCCCTGTTTCTGCGTGGCCATGCCCCGGCCGAGGGCGAACTGCCCATCGAGGATCGGCCAGTACTGGAGCGCCTGCCCTACGCGCGCGAGGTGCTCGCACTGTTCGCGGCTCCCCCACAGCGCTGCCTGCTGGCGCGCCTGCCGGCAGGACGCATGATTGCGCCGCATGTCGACCGCGCACCGTACTTTTCCAAGACCATCCGGATCCACGTTCCAATCACGACCAACGAGCGGGTCTTCATGCTTTGCGCGGGTGACAGCTACCGGATGCGCGCCGGTGAAGCCTGGGCACTGAATAACAGCGCGCCGCACGGCGTCTGGAACGCAGACCCCGTGCGCTCACGCACACACCTGATCTGCGACTTCGTCACGACGCCATTATTCCTCGACCTGCTCGGCCGGGGTGATCGATCACTCGGCGAGCACAATCCGGAGGTGGAGCGCCACCTGGCCGGCGAACGCGCATGATGGTGACCGACCACCTCGTCTTCCTGCACCTTCACAAGTCCGGCGGGAGTTTCGTCAACGAGTGCCTGCAGCGC
>CAZPNN010000423.1:0-2375 GCA_964587605.1 uncultured Chromatiaceae bacterium | reverse complement strand
CAGGCTCTTCAGCTGGGCGTCCCGGTTCTGCTCGACGACGTAGATGCGGTCGTGGTTGTCGAGGTAGTCCTGCACTTCCTTGCCGAACGGGAAGCCCTTCACACGCAGGTAGTTCAGGTTGACACCGGCTTCTGCGAGCTGAGCCCTCGCCTCCTTCACGGCGTTGTCGCAGGACCCGATTGTCAGGATGCCACTACGGCACTTGTCAGACGCGTGGATTTCAGCCGGCGGGACCAGCTGCTTCGCCGTGTCGAACTTGCGGCGCAGCCGGTCCACCACAGCCTGATACTCGGCCGCGTCCTCGGTGTACGCGCCATACATGTTGTGGCCCGAGCCGCGGGTAAAGTAGGCGCCCTTCGGGTGCGTACCCGGCAGCGTACGGGCAGCGATCGCGTCGCCATCCTCATCCATATACCGGTTGAACTTGGGCAAGGCCGCGATCTGCTCGGCGGTCAGCACCTTGCCGCGGTCCGGCTGGTAGTTGTCATCCCACTTGAGGTCGCGACACATCCAGTCGTTCATGCCGATATCGAGGTCGGTCAGCACGATGACAGGCGTCTGCAGCCGCTCGGCCAGGTCGAAAGCCTGTACGGACTGATAGAACGCCTCTTCCGGATTGGCCGGGAACAGCAGCACGTGGCGCGTGTCGCCGTGCGACGCGTAGGCGCAGGCCATCAGATCGGCCTGCTGGGTGCGCGTTGGCATGCCGGTGGACGGGCCACAGCGCTGCACGTCGAAAATAACTGCCGGAATCTCCGTGAAGTAGCCGTAACCCAGGAATTCGTTCATCAGCGAGATTCCAGGCCCGCTGGTCGGCGTGAATGACCGCGCGCCGTTCCAGCTGGCGCCCAGCACCATGCCGATGGCGCCGAGCTCGTCCTCGGCCTGGATGATGCAGTAGTTGGCCTTGCCCGTTTCCGGATCCTTGCGGTACTTCAGGCAGAAATTCTTGAAGGCATCCATCAGCGAAGTGGACGGCGTGATCGGGTACCAGGCCCCCACGGTAGCGCCGGCGTACAGGCAGCCAAGGGCCGCCGTGGTGTTGCCGTCGATCATGATGTGGTTGCGGGTCTTGTCGAGGGTTTTTGCCCTGAACGGCAAGGGGCAGGAAAAGTTTTTCGTCGCGTAGGCAAACCCGAGGTCGATGGCCTTCTGATTGGCATCCAGCAGGTGGGCCTTCGCAGCAAACTGCTCGTTCAGCAGCTGCTTGATGACATTCATGTCCAGATCGAGCAGCGCCGCCAGCACGCCCACGTACATGATGTTCTTCATCAGGATGCGGGAGCGGGCATTGTCGAAGTTCTCGTTGCAGATCCGGGACAGCGGAACGCCGAGGATGTGGATATCGGCCCGGTTGAACAGCTGGCTACGGGGCCATGTGGAGTCATAAATCAGGTAGCCACCGGCCGCGACTTCCGCGTGGTCCTTGCGGTAGGTCTCGGCATTCATGGCCACCATGATGTCGACCCGCCCTGAACGGGCCAGATGCCCGTCGTCACTCACGCGGATTTCATACCAGGTGGGCAATCCCTGGATATTGGACGGGAAGTAGTTCTTGCCACAGACGGGAATACCCATCCGGAAGAGCGACTTCATCAGCATCGAGTTGGCACTGGCCGATCCCGTGCCGTTCACGTTGGCGATTTTCAGCGTGAAATCGTTGTCCTGGGGGCGCTGGCTGGTAATGCTCATCGGGGCTGGCCTGGCTCGCGGTGACTCACGTGCCGTACTTGCGCATGTCAGGTGTGGGCCGGTTGGCCTCATCAATGGCCATCGGACGCTGTAGCGTGAACTTCTGCATGTCCCAGGCTGCGGTCGGGCAACGCTCGGCACACAGGCCGCAATGCACGCACAGATCTTCGTCCTTCACCATGACGCGGCGGGTCTGGGGCAGGGGGCCTGAGACGAACAGGTCCTGGGTAACGTTTGGCGCTGGCGCTGTCAGCCGGCCACGGAGTTCCTCTTCCGTGCCGACCGGAGTGATCGTGAGGCAATCAACCGGGCAGACGTCGATGCAGGCATCGCACTCGATACACAGCTTGTCGGTGAAGACCGTCTGCACATCGCAGTTCAGGCAACGCTCCACTTCTTCGGCGAACTGTTCCGCCGTGAAGCCCAGCTCAACTTCGATGTTGAGCTTCTGGAAGCGCTCCTTGAGACCCACATGGGGCATCAGCCGACGCTCGGCGCTGTTGTAGTTGTTGCTGTAGGCCCACTCGTGCATGCCCATCTTGGAGGTCTGCAGGTTCATGCGATCGGGCAAGCGGTCGGTGACGGGCTCGCCCTGACAGTGTTTGTGGATCGAAATTGCCGCCTGATGCCCGTGCTCGACCGCCCAGATGATGTTCTTGGGGCCGAAGGCCGAATCACCGCCA
>CAZPNN010000422.1:0-2961 GCA_964587605.1 uncultured Chromatiaceae bacterium | reverse complement strand
CATTCCGCTGGCCGCCTTTGGCTTCTTGAGCCCCGCCCTGGCCGGCGCGGCGATGGCCCTGAGCAGCGTGAGTGTGGTGACCAATTCCCTGTGGTTGCGCCGCTGGCGTCCGCGGAACAAGTGACGCCGGCAACGGCATGGGAAAGGGAGCAGTTCATATGATGACCGGAGGTCGAAACGTGATGAAGGCTGAATTCAATGTGCAGGGCATGACCTGCGGCGGCTGCGAGCGCAGCGTGCAGAACGCTCTGACGAGCCACAAGGGCGTGGTCAACGCCAAGGCGGATCGGGTCAGCGGCAAGGTCGCGGTGGAATTTGATCCGGCGCAGATCCAGCAGGACGCCATCGCCAAGGCCATCACCGCCGCCGGGTTCCAGGTCGCCGCGTAGGAGCGCCTGTAGGAGCGCCTTCAGGCGCGACCGGTTCTCAGCTCAGGCGCGACCGGTTCTCAGCGTCGCTGACCGCAAACGGGTCTGGCGGTCGCGCCTGAAGGCGCTCCTACAGCCGCGTGAGCCGCCAGACGCTCAGTGCGCCCCCATGAACCCACCACCGGTAGTCATCGGACCCGGCGCTTTCCAGCGCACCCACACGGCGAACAGCACTACCAGCAACGACAGCACGCCCACCATCTCGAAGACGGCGTGCGGCCCGATTGAATCGAACAACCGGCCGCCCACTGCCGTGCAGAAGAGAATGCCGACAGCGCCGGAGATGTTGAACATCCCAACGACTGCACCGCGCGATGCGATCGGTGCTTCCTGCCCGATCAGCGTAGCAGCGCCAACGAAAGCACTGATCTGGCCAATGCCAAGAAACACGAAGAAGATCAGCGACTCCTTCTGCAAAGGATCATCCACCAGGTCCGTAAACAGGAAGCCGAGAGCGGCCAGCGTCATGCAGACAATCGTCCCGGTGATCCGGTTGACCTTGTCCAGAAAGAAACCCATGAACGGCAGCCAGATCAGGCCCGCCAGTGTTGCAGCACCGAACAGGATGCGCCCCTGGGCACTCGCTGCGCCCGGATCCATCCCGGCAGCCATTCCGGCGCTGGTGCCCCACAGATTGACGAAGGTGCCAATCACCACCAGGTCGCCCCGGGCGATGAATGCGCAGGCATAGGCCAGCGCAATCCGGGGATTGCGGGCAGCGGCGAATCCGCTGCGGGCGAGTTGGCTGAGTGGCGGGCGTTCCGCGTTGCTGACTACCGTGCCTTTGCGCAGGCCGACAGCAACGACGGCCGCCGAGATGAAACAGAGCCCGGCTACTACAAAATGCGCCAGGTAGCCGGCCGTTTCCGCATCCTCGCCACGGCCCATAAACGCCTTCATGAGACCGCCACCCCCGACCGTCAGGATGAGGACGCCGAATCCGTTCAGCGTGCCGATGAGGGCCGTGGCCTTGCCGCGGGACACGTTGGCGGGGTAGTCCGCCGCAATGGTCTGGAGCATGGCCGTGGCGAGACCTATGCCGACGGCGTAAACCACCCGATAGGCGGTGAGTTCGGGGAGCGAATCGGCAAACGGGTACAGGGCGTAGGCAATGCCCATGAAGATGAAGCCCACGGTGAATACCTGGCTGCGGCCAATGCGGTCGGCGAGGATGCCAGCGGGGCCGAAGACCATCAGCAGGGCGATTTCATTCCATGCCGCCAGATCGCCGGCCACCTGGCCCTGCTCCGCGATTGGAATCTTCAGGTAGACGTTGAGGATGTAGGGCGTGCTGACCGAGATGAAGGCCAGCAGGCCTATGGCCGTGAAGGCGCTGAAGAGCAAGGTCGCGAAATTGCTCCGGCTGACGCCGTCGGCCAGCTGGACGAACCAGAATTTCCGGCTGACACCTGGTGCAACGCCGGCCCCTGCGGCTGCCTCAGACAAAGACGTGAATCGCCTTGTTGTGCGTGTAGCTCAGCAACTCCTCAAGGCACTCCTCGCGCCCCAGGCCGCTGTTCTTCCAGCCGCCAAATGGCGTCCCGAGAAAATGCCGGGCCGTGGTGTTGATCCACACGAAGCCGGACTGAAGGGCGCGGGCGAAGGTCATTGCCACCTTGAGGTCGTTCGTCCAGACCCCGGATGCCAGGCCGTATTCGGTCGCGTTCGCCATCGCAATTGCCTCGTCCTGTGTCTTCCACTTCAGGATGGACAGGATGGGCCCGAAGACTTCTTCACGGGCCACCCGCATATCCATCGTGACGCCACCATACACGGTCGGGCGCAGCCAGTAGCCGCGGCGAAACGCCTCACCCTGGGGGCGCTCACCCCCGGTCAGAAGTTTCGCCCCGTCCTGCTTCGCAGATTCAACGAAGGACAATACCCGCTGGTAATGCCCGGCGGAATTGACGGGCCCCATCTGGGACTTCGGGTCGAGTGCGTCCCCCACTTTGATCGCGGAGACCTGGGCCACCACCCGCTCCACGACTTCGTCGTAGAGGGACTCGTGAACCAGCAAGCGGCTGTTGGAACCGCACGATTGTCCGGCCCACGCGAAATTCATACCGGTAACGGCAGCACCGGCCACGGTCGCCGGGTCGGCATCCGCGCAAACAATCATCGGGTTCTTGCCGCCGAGTTCCAGTGAAATGTGCTTTACCGCGACCTCGGCCGCCGAGCGCTGGATGGCCATGCCGGTCTGAACGGAACCGGTGAAGCCGATGCGCCAGATCTTCGGGTGACGCACCAGGGCATCGCCCGTTGGCAGGCCGGGTCCGTGCACGATGTTGACGACGCCGGGCGGCAGGATGTCCCGGCAGAGCTCCCCAATCACGCTGCCGGACAGGGGACTGGTCTCCGGAGTCTTGATAATTACCGTATTTCCAGCCATTAACGGCGCGGCGAGATGCGCGCCGGCAAACAGGAACGGGTGATTGAACGGCACGATGCGCGCGACCACACCGTAAGGTTCGCGAATCGAAAAGTGAATGCCGTCCTTCGATGCCGGAACGCTGTCGCCCTTTAACTCCGTGCC
>CAZPNN010000421.1:0-7623 GCA_964587605.1 uncultured Chromatiaceae bacterium | reverse complement strand
ATGCTCTCGAGTTTCGCGTGCGCGGTCCCCGGCCTCATGGCAACGCGGGTCATCCCTGATCGCCGTGATCGCCTCGCCACGATGCTTGCCGCGCCGTTCATGACCTGTTCGGCCCGCCTGCCCGTGTACGCACTGCTGATTGGCGCGTTCATTCCGGTACGGCACTACCTCGGTGGGCTGATTAACCTGCACGGCCTCGTGCTCCTCGGGCTCTACCTGCTGGGAATCATCGGGGGCGTACTGACGGCCCTGTTGATGAAGCGCACCGTGTTACGCGGCCCCACGCCGACTTTCATGATTGAACTGCCACCCTATCGCCTGCCCCACTGGCGTTCCATGCTGCTGAAGCTCGCCGAACGGGGCCGCGTGTTTCTCGTGCGGGCCGGCACTGTCATCTTTGCGGTGGCAGTCCTGATCTGGGCTCTCGCCTATTTCCCGCGACCCGCGGAGATCGGCGCAAGCTACGCCGGAGAGCGAGAAGCGATTGAAGCAAGCGCGCCGTCCGATCTGGTACGCGACGAACGCCTCTCGGCACTCAACGCCGCAGAAGCCACTGCCTACCTGGAGCAGAGCTGGCTCGGGCGCCTCGGTCAGTTCGTCGCGCCCGCGTTTGCCCCCCTCGGCTGGGACTGGAAGGTATCGGCCGCCGTGATCGCCAGTTTCCCGGCACGGGAAGTGGTCATCGCCTCGCTCGGTACCATTTACGCCGTGGGCGCCCAGGGTGACAACGTGGAAGGCGCCTTGCGTGAACGCCTGCAGACGGCGACTCGCGCGGACGGCACCCTCGTCTACACACTGCCCATGGCAGTCGGGCTCCTGATCTTCTACGCTTTCTGCCTGCAGTGTATGGCCACGATCGCCGTGATGCGGCGCGAAACGAACTCGTGGCGCTGGCCTGTTTTTGCGTGGGTCTATATGACGGGGCTCGGCTATCTCGGGGCGCTGCTCGCCTTCCAGTTGGGTAGCTGACGGCACCACCATGCCAGGCCTTCAGGAAATTCTGGCCCTCGGGATCGTGGCGCTGGTCGTCGGGCTGGTCGTCTGGCGTCGCTGGTTCCGCGGCAGGGCCACTCGCCGCTCGGGTGACTGTGGCGACTGCGCGGCATCCGACCCGCCCCCAAAGGAAGCCACCGTGCGGTTCTATCGCCGGCGCGACAACCCGGATTCCAGGTAGCTCAACGGCAGTTCCGTGGTCGACTTGATGCACTCCAGGGCGAAACTGGCACTGACGTCGGTCAGGCCACCGACCTTAATCAGCTGTTTGTAGACGTTGTCGTAGGCGGCAATGTCGGGAATCGCGAGGCGCAGCAGGTAATCCACGTCGCCGCTCATTCGGTGAAACTCGACCACCTCGGGTATGGCCCGCACGGCCGAACTGAAGATGTCGAACCATTCGATGTCGTGCCGGTTCGTCTTCAGGTGGACAAACACGGTGGTACCCACGTTCAGCTTTTCCGGATCCAGGAGTGCCACCCGGCGCCGGATGTAGCCGGCTTCTTCCAGAGAACGAATTCGTCGCCAGCAGGGGCCGCGGGACAGGTGGACTGCCTCGGCAATCTCTGCCACAGACTGGCTGGCATCGCGCTGCAAGAGTCCGAGAATTGCGAGATCTGTTCTGTCCATGGCTATATTTTGCCTGCAAGCAGCATAAGACGCTACATGTGTTGCACATATACGAAGAAATGGCATATTTTTGAGCAGAAAATACGAGTGCTACTCGATACGCTGCCACTGATGAAATCACCCCTAGCGCTGTTAACCGGGCACCCGGCCTCTGTTGGCGAAACCTACCTGCAACATCTGGTGAGTGCCGTCGGCTTCTCCGTGCGAATGCTTGGCGCGGGCATCGCCTGCCTCATCCACGCCCTGCTGCCGTTCCTGTTCGTCAACACAGGCAGCAGCACCATAACCAAACTGCACGAACGGATGGTTCTGAATAGAGCCCGCCCCGCGACGGCCGAATCAATGTCATCGCACGCTCGCAACGCCAAAGCCCTCCCCACGCGCTAGCGCTTCCCGGGTACTCTGGTGGCCGTCCCACACTCGCAGTCCTCGTGGCCATCGATCCTGCCCGGCATCGCCGCAGCCTGCGCGATCGCGTTCAGCACCCTGTTCATCGCCGACTGGCTGGGAAGCGGCTTGTTCAATCTCGGCAAAAGTCCCGTCAGTCCCGTGATGCTTGCCGTGCTCGCCGGGGTTCTGATCAGGAACACTGTTGGAGTCGACGCGCGCCTTGAACGTGGGGTGGAAGTTGCATCCTGCGCTGTCCTGCGAATCGGCCTCGCTCTGGTGGGATTGCGGCTCAGCATCAGCGGCCTCGGCACCCTTGGCCTCAAAGCCCTGCCTGTCGTTGCAGGATGCATGGCTACGGCGTGGCTGGTTCTTCCCCGGATTGCCCGCGCGCTGAAACTTGATCGGACCCTCGTTACGCTGCTCACCGTGGGTACCAGTGTCTGCGGCTGCACGGCCATTCTGGCCGTGGCGCCAGCCATCCGTGCCCGGGCGGAAGAAACCGGCTATGCCGTGACCCTGATCGTCTGTATCGGACTGGCGGGCATGTTGTTGTACCCGGCGCTGGCACACAGCTTGTTTGGTGGCGACCCGCTGGCCGCAGGCATATTCCTTGGCGCATCCATCCACGACACGTCCCAGGTGGTTGGCGCTGCCTTGCTGTACAGCGGGCAGTACCTCGCGCCGGAGGCGATGGAAGCCGCTACCGTGACGAAGCTGCTGCGCAATCTGACACTGATCGCGATCGTGCCGTTACTGGCGGCACAGTTTGCCGAGCGGACAACCGATCAGTCCGGTAACAGCTGGCGCAGGACTTTAAGCCTGCTGCCCGGCTTTGTGATTGCGTTCGTGTGCATGGCCGGGCTGCGCACGCTCGGCGATGCTGCCAGCCAGGGATTCCCTGACTTTGAGTCAGGCCTCTGGAGTCCCGGCCTGGCGCTTGCAACCCGGCTATCGGAATTGCTGCTCACGATCGGCATGGCCGCCGTCGGCCTGACCGTTGCACTGGGCGGCATGCGCCGGATCGGCTGGCGACCGCTGGCTGCCGGCGTGCTGGCAGCGCTTGTTATGGCCGTGGTTTGCGTGATCCTGCTGAAGGTACTGCTCTAAGCAGGCTCACCGCGGATCACGACTACCACTTGCCCCTGTCAGCCTGCATCTGCACGAGACCACCGCGGCGGTCCAGCATGAACTGCGCCTGCTCCTTGCCGAAGACCCGTTCCGCGAGCACGTTCATCGGGTCGGACCGGTTGGTGTACTCGCGGTAGGTGAAATCGTAGGTCTGCTGCGCCTTGCGCTGCTCCGGGGCGAGGCGCGGCGCCTCGTCGTACATCTTGAACCAGCGGTCGACAAACCGGTTGAGATAGGCCTCGCACTGGTCAATGTGCTCGTCCGACAGTGCGGTGATGTAACTCGAGCACACCGGTGACTGCATGGCGCGGATGACGGGAGCGTGGCTGGCCGACCAGACGAAATCGGTGTTCTTGCGGAACTCGACGTAGTCCTTGTTCACGTCGCCGCCGTAGTAGCGGTTGACGTAGTCCTCGTTGACCTTGAGGTCCACGCGGGGGACGTAGTCGGCATAGAACAGCAGGTTCGGCACGGTGCCGAAGATGATCATGAGATTCGGCACCTGGGTCTCCTGCCCCAGCACCACATTGATGTTCATGTCGATGATGCTGGCCTTGCGGTTGCCCAGCCACGAGCGGACGAACCAGTCGACATCCTTTGCCGTGTAACCAAAGAACGCGCCTTCCATCTGCTTGTCGGGCGAGGTGTAGTACTCGGCACCCCTGGAAATCGGGTGCAGGCCGGCGTCAAAGTGCCTGATGATCCGGTCGGCAATACGCCCGTGAATGTTCCAGCAGCGCTCCCATTGCCGGGAGACGTCCACATTGGGGTTATCGGCCAGGAATTCGTGAATGGTCTTGACGTCGCTCTGATTGCTCATGGGGTGTCCTTGGTTCGAAGCAAGCATCATAAGAGAACGGTCCGCGGGCTTCGCAACAGGCGTCCGCGCCGTCCACAGTGCGGGAGGCTGACTATTACCCCGACGTCATCTCAGCGGCAGTACGGGCATTGATTCCGGGCGCGGGTTCAGCCCCGGCAGGGCAACGTCGCCGCAGCACCATCACCCGCCCCCACCCTGCGCGTTACCCAGTCCAGCATGAGGGCAAAGTTTTGCGGGGCATTGCGGTGTAGCGCGCTGTTGTGACCGGTGTCGTCCAGCACCACCATCTCGAGGCAAGCCGCCGGCGGAAAGTAGCCCTGCTCATAGGCGATGGCGCCGGTATGATCCCGGCAATCCAGTTTCCCGCCGCAGACCACGAAATCATCCTCGCCCAATAACAGGAAAACCGGCACCTCAAGATCGCGGGACTGCGGGCCAAAGTATTTTCCGGCGGACATTACCTCGCCGAGGGCCGTGGTCTGCCGATTCAGTTCGTCTGTCTCAATCACCCGGGGATCGGCATTGCGGCGCGTGTAGAAGGTATCGCCCCGCGTGTCAGGCTTGGACACGATGTAGGTGGGATCGACAATGTCCCCGGCGAAGGGTCCCCTGAAGGCCGCAACATCCACGCCCGTGCGCATGGCCACGACGAAGCCCGGGTTGGAGTTGTGGGCGAATCCCGTCAGCACGATGCCAGCCACCTGGTCCGGGTGACCGAGAGCGTGCGCCATGGCCGTGACAGACCCAAAGGAATGCCCGACCGTCAGTACGGCGGCGAACTCATGCTCCGCCGTCAGGGCCGCAATGATCTGGCTGAGCACGTGGGCCTGGTTGTCGACGCCGAGCCACGCGCCCGGGGGATGGTCACTTTCGCCCATGCCCAGCCGGTAGAAGTTAAAGGTCGCGTAGCCTGCCCGCAGCGCCGCGCGCACATAGGAATAAGTATCCGGCTCAAAAGGGAAGTCCCAGTAGATCGAGCCGTAACCGCTGCCCGAGACCAGCACCTGCAAGACCTTTCCATCCCGCTCGCCCGCGCTGCACAGCTCGCCCACGACGTCAAAACTGAGCCGGCCGCCGGGTGACAGCGCCACGGGGATGACCTGCTTCTCGCAGCGCACACCGGGCATGTCGCTGGCGCTGGCCAGCCGTGTGCCCGGCACGGCGTTCAGTGGCGTTGCCAGGCCGCCGGATTTCAGGAACCCGATCAGCAGCAATACGGCAATCAGGCTCGCCAGACTGGCGAGGATCACAAAGGTCTTCGAACGCAGCGTCATGCCCTTAGCTCAGATGCTCGAGAATTTAAGCGACGCCATGTCGATGACGAAGCGGTATTTCACGTCGCTCTTCAGCATGCGCGCGTAGGCCTCGTTGATTTCCTGGATAGCGATTATTTCGACATCGGAGACGATGTTGTGCGTCGCGCAGTAGTCGAGCATCTCCTGGGTCTCCGCGATGCCGCCGATCAGCGACCCGGCAATGCTCCGGCGCGCCATCACGATCTGCGCGGTGGCAAGAGCATGCGTGATTGGTTCGATGGCCCCGACGATCACCATCGTCGCATCGCGCCTGAGCAACGCCACGTAAGGGTTGAGGTCGTGATTGACCGGTATCGTATTCACAAGAAGGTCGAAGGACCCTGCTGCCTTTTTCATTGCCGCCGCGTCCTTTGAGATCAGCACGCCGTCGGCGCCGAGCCGGCGGGCATCCTTTTCCTTGCCGGCCGACGTCGTGATCATCGTGACCCTGGCGCCCATGGCGTGGGCAAATTTGACGCCCATATGGCCGAGACCGCCGAGGCCGATGATCCCGACGTTCATGCCGGGACCTACCTTCCAGTGGCGCAAAGGCGAGTAGAGCGTGATGCCGGCGCAGAGCAGCGGAGCGGTGGCCTTCAGGTCCAGTTTGTCGGAGACCCGCAGCACAAAACTCTCGGTGACAACGATGAAATCCGAGTAGCCGCCGAAGGTCATCTCGCCGTTCTTGTCCTTGCCGTTGTAGGTGGGAACCAATCCCCCCTCGCAATATTGCTCCAGCCCGTCCGCGCAACTTGCGCATTTCTGGCAGGCATCAACCATGCAGCCAACGGCGGCGAGATCGCCTTGCTTGAACCCGGTGACGTTCTCGCCCACGGCCGTTACGCGGCCAACGATTTCGTGCCCGGGCACCATCGGGTACAGGCTGTTCTTCCACTCGTTTCGCGCCTGGTGGATGTCCGTGTGGCAAACACCGCAGTAAAGAATTTCAATCCGGACGTCGCCAGGGCGCAGCGCCCGGCGCTCGAACGTGAAGGGAGCCAGCGGCGTGTTCGGGCTCTTGACGGCGTAGGCCGACGCCGTGCGAGATTGGGTGACGATGGATTCCGTGCTTGAGGTGTTCGCGGTCATTTTTCTTTCCTCTTAGAGGGATTCACTCAGGGGCAGGTGTGGTAGTATTCAGTCATACCAGCTACCGAGACCTCTGGCCATGGCTCGCACCAGCAGCACCCGCTCCATCAAGAAAGCCATCTCCCTGCCCCAGGACCTGGCCCACTTCGCCGCGACGACTGCTCGCGAGGAAGGCAAGACCGTCAGCGCCGTGGTCCAGGACGCCGTGCGCGCCTACCGTCTCGCCCGACTCCGGGGTGAATACCAGAACCTGCAAAGCTTCTGGTCCCAGCGCGCCCGGGAGAAAGGGATTCTGAGCGAGCGGGATCTCGAACGCTACCTGGCGGGGAAACCCCGCAAGTAGCGGCCGTGCGGGTCGTCTTCGACGCCAATATCCTGGTCTCGGCGCTGACCCTGCCGGGGGGCAGCGGAGACCGCGCGCTGAATACCGTGCTGGACGGCCGGGTTACCCTCCTACTCTCCAAGCCCATTCTCGGCGAAACGCTGGGGGTACTCGGCAGGAAGTTTGCGCGCAGTACCGAGGAGCTGGCCCGCCTGTCGGTGTTCTTCGCTGACCTGGCAGAAGTCATTAGCCCTGGCCGGACGCTAGACGTCCTGGCCGATGACCCGGACAACCGCATCCTCGAGTGTGCCACGGCCGGCGATGCCGTATTGATCGTGACCGGGGATCGCGCGATGTTGGCACTGGGCCAGTTCGAGGACGTGGAGATCATCACACTGCGGGAGTTTCTCCGCCGCATGGGGCCCGTGGGGTGATAGCGTCCAGCCGTCCAGAACTCTGGCACCGACGTTGCGCAGCCCGCTCTATAACGCTACGTCCGCCGACATTCATCAGAGCTTAGAGAACTGTCGTCCCCACGTCGATCACCTGTTTCGCCACTGCCTTTGCGCTCCCGCCTTTCATCACCAGGAACGTTTCACCGGGAAATGAAACTTGCTCCATTAATGCCTGCATCAGGCTGGCTTCCCTGGGAAAAAGCCCCGACCCTTGATAGGCCAGCACGTAAACCGGTTGCTCGGGCACGAAGTGAACAATCTTTTCACAAAGCCAGGCGTGCTTGATGCCGGCAATTCTTTGCAATTGTTCGCGCAGATTCCTCAGTACGTCGGTGCCGATTTGCGGTGCGATAAAATGGTCTGTGCTGTTGACCGAGCCGCGTTCGGCTTCGGCCCTGGCCTGCCGGTCGAGCTGCGCCTCGCCGCGTTCGCGCCAGCGTTTTGCGCCGGCTTCGTCGCCCGTGCGCTTGAAGTAGGCGTAGGCCGCTTCGCACGCCGGCA
>CAZPNN010000420.1:0-1598 GCA_964587605.1 uncultured Chromatiaceae bacterium | reverse complement strand
AGCGCAAGCTCCTGAAGGGTGATGATCGCCGGCTGCTGCTCGGCGACCTGCGCCCGGTCATCGACGTCGCCGGTCTGTCCGCCCTGCGTACGGCCGCGCGAGAGCTGTTCCTGTCCGACGCCCTGCTCGACTACGTGCAGGCTCTCGTGCGCTACACGCGCCAGTCTGCCCAGTTCGATCTCGGGCTGTCACCGCGCGGCGCACAGGACCTGGTCAACGCGGCGCGCTGCTGGGCCCTCCTGAACGGCCACCCGGGCGTGCACCCTGAAGACGTCAAGGCAGTGTTCACCGCGGTTGCCGGTCATCGCCTGCGGCCCCGACAGGGCAGCACAGCAGCCCTTCGCGATCCGGCACGCCTCGTGCTGGAGTCAGTGCCCATTCCCTGACGAAGGGACCTACCGTGACCAGGCCACGCCACCGGCGGCGCCAGTTTTCCCGTTTCCTGCACCATCGCCTGCAGCGCTGGGCGCGGCGCCGTCAGGGGCCCGACGGTGAATTAGTCGAACTGCATCCGGGTCGCGTTTACATCCTGCCGACCCGCATCGGCCTGGTGTTTGGCGTGGTCTTCTTTACGATGCTGCTCGGCGCGCTCAACTACAGCAACAACATGGGCTTTGCCCTGGCGTTTCTGCTGACGGCAGTCGCGGTTGTCAGCATTCATCACTGTCAGCGCAATCTCGCGGGCCTGCAGCTCTCGGTCAGCGGCTGTGCGCCGGTCTTTGCGGGCGAGTTGCTGGAGTGCACAGTGCATCTCACCAATCAGAGCCGCGGACCGCGCTGGCAGATCGCCGCCGGGCCCACGACTGAACGCACACCTGCGGTTGATCTGCCGGCCGGGACATCGGCTGAACTGATCCTGCGCCTCGCCACCGACCAGCGCGGCCGGCTGCACTGCCCGGCGATCCGCGTCAGCACGCGCCACCCGCTCGGCCTGTTCGAATCCTGGGCCTGGCTACACCCGGAGCGCGAGTTGCTCGTCTACCCCCGCCCGGCCGAGAGTGTGGCGATACGCCTCCCGCCAGCGGCGCCCGACTTCGACAATGCCGGCGAGTCGGTCCGGGGCACCGACGAGTTCGTTGGCCTGCGCCCGCCGGTACCCGGGGAATCGCTGTCGCGCATGGCCTGGAAAGCCTGGGCGCGCACCGGCCAGCTGCTGGCCAAGGACTACCGCAGTGGCGCCGGGTCATCCTGGCTCGACTGGAACGAACTGCCGGCCGGCGACCCGGAAGAACGCCTGTCGCAACTGGCGCGCCTGATCATCGACGCCGAGGCCGCCGGTCAGCTTTTCGGGCTTCGCCTGCCGGGCGTGGAGCTGCCGCCGATGGCGGGTCAGGACCACGTCCATCGATGCCTCGCCGTACTGGCTACCTACAACGGGGAGCGACGCGCCCGTGCACGCTGAGTCAACCGGCGCAGAACCAGCTGATTGGCGTGACCCGGAACACGACTGGGAAGCGCCTGGCACCGTGGGTGCCGGCCCGGTGAATGGCCACACCTCCTTAGGCCAGTTGATCTGGCTGACCCTGCTGATCGGCGTCGCCGTCGGACCACACGTTGGTTCCGTGGAAGCCTGGGTCCTGGTGGTGCTCGTCGGCGCG
>CAZPNN010000419.1:0-3699 GCA_964587605.1 uncultured Chromatiaceae bacterium | reverse complement strand
CTTGCCACGCCCCGTTTGAACGCAGCAGGTCCCTGACATCCAGCTGGATGCGGTGGTCGTCCAGATCCGGTTCATCGTGGCGAATACCGGCACGTTCCCGTCGGAACCAGGGCGTGAACAGCCGGCCGTCCCGGACCAGATGCCAGGCCTCGAGCAGATGACCGCCGGACCAGACCGGCGTGAGGGCCGGCAAGCCGTGCCGCAGCCACGCCTCGCTGTCCGTCGCTGACCAGGCGGGCGGTTCGAGCAGCACGACGCCGGCCTCGATGTGGTGTCGCGCCTGCAGTTGCCGGGCGAGTTCGATGGCGACCGCCGCGCCGCTACCGGCCCCCAGGACAGTAATGCTGTTGGCGGCGACAGCAGCGGCCAACATCGGCACCAGGGCGGCGGCCAACTGCCTCGCCGTGCTGGCCACGGCTCCGCCGTCGTCGGCTGCGGAACTCGCCGGATCGCTGGCACCGTGCCCTGGCAAATCCATGGCAAGCACGTCGGCGTGGTCGGCGAGAGTGCTCGCGAGCGGTCCGACTGCCGCCGCGGAACCACCCACCGCGTGCAGCAGGATTACAGTGCGCCGCGTGTCGGGGTTTCGACAGGCTGTTCGCACGCTGCGGACCTGCTGGCCGGGTACGCCGCGATATTCGCTCGCCGTGGGCTCGGCCGACGGGACACCCGCGCGCAGGGTCGGCACGTCGCCAGGATGATTGCACAGGTGTGCGAACGCGCGGTTCACCGCGTCACCTGCATCGCTGGCAGGGGCAATCTGCACCGTGGCCGAGTGTTCTTCGATCCGGGCGAGATGACCTGCCAGCGGATCCCGTGCCGACGCGGTGACCAGCAGCGGAACGGCCACGGTGGGCAGGCGGCGTTCCGCGTGACCGCTAAAGGCGGCGCCGTAAGCCACGTGGTAGTGGTCGCTGGCGGCGAGGAACTCCTGCAGTCCCTGGTGCAGGCGGTCCGCTGGCGGCACATCGAAATCCATGCGCGTGGCGGCCCTGCGGTCGTGCCACGGATAGAAAATCGCCTGCTCCCGCAGGCGAGCCCACAACCAGGCCAGGTGGCTGCCGTCCCACCGCGGGACGAAGGGCGGCAGGTACTCGCGGAGAATTGCGGCCAGCTCCTCTTCCGTGGGGATCACGAGACCGTTGGCCGCAACGGCGGCAATGCGCTCGGGAAAGCCCTCTGCAAGGGCAACGCCAATGCTTGCGCCCGTGTGAAAGCCGTAGACGCCGAATCGCCTGAGGCAGAGCGCATCGGCGAACTCCAGCGTGGCGGCCGCGAAGTCGTCGATGCTGGCGGCCTTCAACGGCTGGCCGGCATTCTGCAGCGGTGGCGAGAAACCGTAACCCGGCGCATCGGGGGCAATCAGCGTAAACGTGCCGCCCCACGCCGCGATGATCGGCTCCATTTCCCGGGATGACTGGGGCGACTGGTGCAGCAGCAGCACGGCGGGACCCTGACCGCCGCGACGGTAGTGCACCTGCCGCGTGCCAAATCGCCCCCGGACGGTCACGAAGTGACGCTGAAGTATCGGGCTGTGGTCCTGGTCGGGCATGGTGGTCTCGCTGCTTCCGTGTCGGCGGTATCATGCCCGCGGTCTTGCTTCCGACGATAGTTAATGAACCGGCAGTGGCGAAATATCAGCATGTCAGTTAACCAGTCTTCCGACCAATTGGCCGCCGCCGCCCCGTTCGATCCGGCGGCCGGACTTTTTCTGGCTGAAGACCAGCGCCCGGCCCACATCGGGCGCGTGCAGCCTGAACAGCTGTCACCGCTGTTGCGAGCCCTGCTCGTGATTGACGGGACCGTGACCACTTTTCTCTCGGCGTGGGCGCTGGAACCGGTCTCGGTGCAGCCGTTCCGCCAGCGTGACACGACATTGCCCGTTGCCGGACTGCCGTCTGCAGGGTCCTGGCTGGACGCCAGTGCCGGAACCGCGGTGCTGGAGCGCTCGGTGGTGCTCGTCGGTGCGCGAAGCCAACGCCTGTTTGCCTTTGCGGAGTCCGTAATCTGCACCGGGCGCCTGCCGCCCGCCTTGCGCAGCGGCCTGCTGTCCGGTGGCCTGAGTCTCGGGCAGCTGTTGCGGATGCCCGGCTTCGAGAGCCGGCGGGAGGGGCTCTGGTACGGGCGCGAGCACCTGGCCGAGCTGCCCCCGGCGGTGGCGGCCCTGACGGACCCAGCCCTGGCGGACCCAGCCCTGGCGGAGCCGGATTTCCTGACGCGGACCTACCGGGTGTGCGCCGGGTCGCAGCCGCTGATGCTGATCACCGAGCGTTTTCCCTGGCAGCTTCAAAAAGGTACCGGACCTTAGTTATTTGGTTTTGCTTAGTTGTTGGTTCGTACTCCTGGGTGCACGACCAGCTGATTGCTGTAGATTTGGAGTCAGAACTCAACTGCAGACGGGTCATCCCATGCACACCTTCCGACGACTTCTGTTCACCGCTTTGCTCAGTAGCGCCTTGCCGTTCTCGGTTGCGGTTGGTCAGGGCTGGGAGCACTACGGCGGCGACGAGGGCGGCAGCCGCTTCTCGCCGCTGACGCAGATCAACAAGGACAATGTCAGCAAGCTTGCGCTCGCATGGCAGTACCGCACCGGGGCGGTCAGGGACAACCCGTCGCTGAAGCAGTTCATCGACTTCCAGGACACACCCACACTGCTGCCGCGCGCCGCCGGGGGCCACCTCGTCGTGTGCGACCCGTTCGGCAAGGTGATCGCGCTGGATCCGTCCTCGGGGACGCCGCGCTGGATAATGGACCCGAAGATCGACAAGTCACCCGCTGCGGGACGCTTCAAGTGCCGCGGCGTGGAGTACTGGGCCGACAGCGCCGCGGCGCCGGGCGAGACCTGCACGCACCGCCTGTTTCTGGCGACGGCGGACAGGCGGCTGATCGCGATGGATGCCCGTGATGGTCGTCGTTGCGCGGCCTTCGGTGTTAATGGCGAGGTGAACGTTGGCACGCTGATCAAGGCCACGTTCCCCGCCGATGGCGTGGAGATCACGCAGCTGCCATCGCCGCCAACGGCGATCAACGGCATCGTCGCGGTGTCGGCCTTTGGCAACAAGTTCAAGAGTTCGACCTCGATCAATGGTGCCATTCGCGGCTTCGACGCGCGTACCGGCGCCCTGCGCTGGAGCTTCGATCCCCTGGTGCGGGATGCGGCTACCGGTTTCGAGCCG
Organism: uncultured Chromatiaceae bacterium; assembly: GCA_964587605.1. Classification (GTDB taxonomy): domain Bacteria; phylum Pseudomonadota; class Gammaproteobacteria; order Steroidobacterales; genus SHZI01. The sequence goes on along the minus strand of CAZPNN010000419.1, from coordinate 523 downwards.
ACGCCCATTGAAGTGGGCGGCGGCAACAACTGGGTGCCGATGGCCGCTGACAGCGAGCGGGACCTGCTCTTCATTCCCACAGCGGCACCGGCACCCAACTACTGGGGTGCTCACCGGCCCGGGGACAATCGCTATGCCAACTCGATCATCGCCCTGCGCGGCGCGACGGGCGAGGTGGTCTGGCACTTCCAGACGCTGCATCACGACGTGTGGGACCGCGATGTGGGTTCGCCGCCGATCCTGACCGACATCACGCGGGACGGGAAGACGATTCCTGCGGTGATCCAGCTCGTCAAGACCGGGATGGTCTTTGCCTTCAATCGCGAAACCGGCGAGCCGCTGTTTCCGATCGAGGAACGGCCCGTGCCGACGGATACCGACATCGTGGGCGAGAAGCTGTCACCCACCCAGCCGTTCCCGACGAAACCGCCCGTCCTGGTCCGCAACACCCTGTCGCCGGACGACGCGTGGGGGTTCACGTTCCTCGACCGAAATGCGTGCCGGAAAAAGATCGAATCCATGC